>CAZWNM010000500.1:0-2778 GCA_964635765.1 uncultured Planctomycetaceae bacterium
TACGAGATTGGTCAGTGACTGGAGTTCAGACGTGTGCTCTTCCGATCTGCCCGAAGAAATAAACGTACTTTTGAGTCATTTTTTGGACTTCCTTCGAGATATGTCAGAAAAAACGTGCCAATTGCGTTAGATTTGCCGCCGCGAGAAAATAAGCGACGACACCGCCCTATTGTCGAGCTTGACAATAGAAACGAAAGAAAAAAGTCTAACAGCCGTACACTGTAACGTCAAGGATGAGCCAACGGAACCACCTATTGTGGCTATTTTTGCCGACATGTGTCGGCAGACGAGTTAAAGAAACCCTGGAATCGGCATTTTTCGGGCGGGACTTGAGTGTCAAGTCTGAAGGGCGGGAGGCTTTTCATCGCCAAAATCAACTCTCGGCCGACATGTGAACGGCCGGCGCTTGGCGAGCGACATCTTCGATCTCGAATAACTCGCGCTGCTGAAAATGGAACCAGCCGGCGATGATGTTCGAGGGCACCGATTCAATCCGCGTGTTCAAGTCGCGCACGTTGGCGTTATAAAAACGCCTTGCACGCTGAATGCGGTCTTCCGTATTGGCAAGTTCCTTCTGCAATTCCAGGAAGTTTTTGCTCGCCTTCAAATCGGGGTAGCCCTCAGCGACGGCGAAAAGCTGGCGCAGGTTGCCGATCAGCACGTTTTCGTCTTTGGCCTGGGAAATCGGCGAGCCGGTATTGGCCAGCGCCGCGTTGCGGGCCTCGGTCACACGTTCCAGCACTTCGCGTTCGTGGGTTGCATAGCCTTTGACGGTGTTTACCAGATTCGGAATCAACTCGTAGCGGCGTTTCAATTCCGTGTCGATGTCTGACCACGACTCGTTGCAATAATTGCGAAGCCGCACCAGCCCGTTGAACGTGACCATCACCCAGATTAGCAAAACCAGTGGGATTCCGACGACGATCAATAATGGGATAATTGGGATAGTCAAGAGCGTGGAAGCCGAGAAACTCATGCGTGGACATCCTTTAAGTCTTGGATGACGGACGGCGGAATTCGATCTAAAAAACCGTTGAGCACGCTCAGGGCCGATTCAAACTCGGCCGTTGAAAAAACGCTTCCGGTGTGGGCCAAAATGCAGAAGTCTTGGATTTCGAGCGTGAAATGGGGCGATGCGAGCAGGAATTCCATCGTCGTTTGCGGCAGCACGTCGAACGCCCAGCGACGGTCGGGCGAAGTGACGTGGAATCGGCGATTGAACTCGGCCGATTCGAGTTCGATGGCGCCGAGGCCAAAAACTTCGCCGATTTTATCGAAAAAAGTCTCGCTGCGGATCAACAGCGGCTTGAGGACCACGCCCGGCTGAACGATCACCGCTGAAAAATAGTGATCATTGTGCGTTTCATTTTTGCCATCGCCTCCCAATTCATAGTGCCAGTCGAACGCGAGGATCGGGCGATCCCGAACCTTGCCTTGCATGATGTTGTAGGCATAGCGGTGGTCGCCTTTGCTCAGGCATGAGAAGGAATAAAGTTGGTCATGCATCCAGGAAGACTTGTGGCTGGCGTCGAACGAGAATCCCCGCCCGGCCGCCCAGCGGCTCAACTCCTTCCGCCGTTGCTCCTGCAAAAAACAGCTCAACGCGAAGAACAAGACCAAGGGGATGACGATAATCAGAAAAATAAAGAAGGGATTCATGATTCAATTATTCCAACAGCCCTGTAGGTTATGCTTTAACATAACGAATCGAGGATCAACCCCAATGTTATGCTGAAGCATAACCTACGCCTTGTTGCTATCCCCATAAATCCTTCGCCCTTCGCCGTACCGAGCGGCTCGTGAGGCGGGTCGGCTCCTCGTCGAAATCGTCGTCGTCCACCGAAAGCGTGTCGGTCACGCATTGCTCGAATCGCGGCAACAGCGTGTCGGGCAAAAAGCGCGTGCGCTGTGAAAACGTGTGGTGATCGCTTCGGCCGGGCAGATAGTAACGCAACGGGTGGCAAACGTAGAGCCAGTTTTTCGCCCGCGTGAGGGCGACGTAAAACAGCCGCCGCTCCTCTTCGATTTCCGCCGGATTTTTCACCGCCATGTCGGACGGGATATTGCCGTCGGCGGCGTGAATCACATAGACCGCGTCCCATTCAAGCCCCTTGGCCGAATGGATCGTGCTTAGGTTCAGATAGTCGTCGTCCAACTCGGCCGGGCCGGCGAAATCTTGCGTCGAATTGGGCGGATCGAGCGTCAATTCCAACAGCATTCGCGGCCGGCTGCGATACCGCGACGCGATCAACTCCAATTGCTCCAAATCGCGCTGGCGCGGTTCGACGTTGTCGTATTTCGCCTCCAACAGCGGCGCGTAAAACTTGCGCACCCGGCCGAGTTGCGTCGGCAGATCGTCCGACGTTGCGGTCAACTCGCTCATCAACTTGACGAACTTCGGCCAGAGCTTCGCCGCGCCGGCCGGCGGCTGCCATTCCAGCCAAACCTTGAATTGTCCGCCGGCTTCAAGCAACGCGTCCATCAAGTGGCGAGCCTTCGTCGGGCCAATGCCCGGCAAAAGCGGCAAAATGCGGGAGCCGGCCACCATGTCGCGCGGATTCTCGGCCAGCCGCAAAAAAGCCATTAAATCCTTCACGTGGGCCGCCTCGACGAACTTCAGCCCGCCATATTTGTGGAACGGAATGTTTGCTCGGGCCAGCTCGGCTTCCAATAGAATGCTGTGATGCGACGCGCGGAACAACACGGCCTGCCGCCGCAGATCGATGCCCGCCTCGCGGTGTTCCAAAATCTTGCGAACGACGTATTCCGCCTGATCGG
>CAZWNM010000501.1:0-2777 GCA_964635765.1 uncultured Planctomycetaceae bacterium
GTCACATGCCGTGGCGAAGAAGATGATTCCTTTATTTTCGGCGTACGCCTTTAATTTGCGATAATCGTTCGGAGAAAGTTCCAATGCCTCGCGATGCTTGCCATAGGTCTCGCCGAAACTTTGAGGGCCGATGTACGGCTGGTCGTACATCTCCTTCGTCATTTCGCTCGGAATATGGCGTTTGCAAAATTTGGCTGCGTCGGCCTTATGGAAGGCGATATTGTCGATCAACTCCCGGGCGATGGCGATGTCGCCGTTATGATTTTGACCAACCTCGGCGATAATAAGACATGGCTGGTCGTCTCCAATCCATCGATTCGGAGCAACGCAAATGCTTGGCAACGGCTTAAAATCAATGTTTTTGGGCGATAATTGCATAGAATACCTTCTTCAATGGAACTATTTTGTCTTTGGATTCGCTGTATTTTGGGCGGTCATTCGGGCGAGCCATTCGGGATGTTCCAAAACCAAGCGAACAATGTCCTCAGCCGTTGCCGTCGACGCATCATCTCCCAATACCGCATAAATGTCTTGCAATAAATCGAAGTCGGCTTGCGTATCAAGCGTCAATCGCAACCGTGGATCGTTGCAGAACGACGGAACATCGAGCCAACGAAGAGCGTATTGCGAGGGGCGATTGTAAATGCCGATTGTAACATGTTCTCGTTCCGTTGGATCGACGATCTCTCGAACTCCACGTTCCAGGCATTCCCGCGAAACCGCTTCCGCGAAAAAACTCAACGCCGTCAGCATGACGGGCCGGCCGTCGCTTTGCCGATAGCTGGCATAATCCACGTCCGTTCCTCGCACGGCGTCGAGCAACTCATCGATATAACGCGGGTCGATCAGCGGATTGTCGGAATTGACGCGAACGACCCATGCGGCGTTGTATTCCCGCGCGGCGTCGCCAAAACGCTTCAACACGTCCGACTCATCGCCGCGAAAAACTGAACTGCCCCAACGACGGCACGCATCCGCAAGCGGATCGTCCCATGGCTGGTCGGTGGTCGCCACCACGGTCAGGTCCACTCGTTTCGCCAAAGCCACGCGGTCCACAACCCGTTGCAACACGCACTTGTCGCCCAGGGGCAACAAAACCTTTCCGGGCAAGCGAGTCGAAGCCATTCGAGCCTGGATTAAGGCGATCGTTTTGGGTTTGCTCGGCGGATTATTATGCACGGTGTTCATACCTGCTTTGATCGCAATCACGGAGAAGTTGCTGCGGCAGCCGTTAGTTTCCGAGCCTGTGTACATCAAGTTGCCAAGGTGAATCGGCCTGTTCGGCGATCAGCGTTTCGATGGTTCCGTCAATATCCTCGGGCAATGTCAGCGGCGAAGTGCATTGCAAAAACGCCAGAATGTCCGGCATATAATCTTGTTCGTTTTTGAGAACGTCGAGCGCATGGATCAGGGCGGATTCCGAGGACGCTGTGTCGCCGCTCAATTCCACGGGCCGCCCGATGATCTCGGCGCCCCACTGTTTGGCGATTTCAGCGATTTCCCCGTTGTCGGTAGAGACGAACACCCGTTGCACTGTGGAAGCCCGGCGGGCCGCTTCGATTGACCACGCCACCAACGGCTTGCCCGCCACCGGAACGATGTTTTTGCGTGGAATGCCCTTCGATCCGCCTCGGGCGGGAATAATGGCCACTACGCCAAGTTTGTTTTTCATTTGTCGATCAAGTTTATTTTGAAATGGCATCCTTGCGTCGGTAGAGCTGTGCCTTCTGATAAGGCCAGCACTCTTCGATTTCCGGACATGCCGGTTCATACTCGTTCTTCAGTTTGGCTTCCAGTTGGGGCAAGTAATCAAGCGGAATCCAATCCAAGAAGAAAATATACGTGCCATGGTACGATAGCGCATCGTCGAGCATGCGATGAAACAACTCAGTATCCCGTATGGATTTGTGACTTTTTGCACGTTGTAGCAGCACAGGCCCGTAGTATCGCGAATAGCTTTTTGTGCGAATGACGTAATTCACTTCGCCCGATGACAAGAAAAGCAATTCCGGTTCCTGACTCAGGTGGAACTGGCGGTCGAGTTTTTGTAGGGCGGCGTTCTCATGCCAAGTGCCCTTCACGCATAGCCAAAGATAGGCATCTTTGTTGATCGGTATAGTTGAAAAGAACAGCGTGCCGGCGAACGTCACGCCGGCCATTCCAAGCAAGAGACGGCTGCGCCGGCCAATGTCGGGAGTTGATCGAATGGACCAGAGCGCAATTAGAAACGCGGCGGGAAAAAACTGCAGATAGTGATAGGGTAAGTGGAGCGACTGAAGAACAATGGGCGGCAAGGCGACCGCCAGCGATCCGAGAGCCAACAGAAACTCTTTCCAGCGGCCTTCATCCCAACCGCGCCACAGGAAGTAGCCGACACAGACGACCGTGACAAGATAAAATGGGATATGGGCGATGGCCCAAACTCCCTTGTAAACGCACACCTGCAAATCGCGCGGGGCAAAACAGAAGTGCGATTGAGACATCGCCGCAGCGCGTGTGTCGGCAATCTCTTGCGGAATCGCAACGATGTAGAAGAGTATTGTTGCGGCGAAAAAGACGGCCCAACTGACGCCCGTACGGAGGATACGGCTGCGATCGCGGGTCGCTAGTATCATTGCAAAGGGAAACACCGCCGGCCAAATCGTGATGATCTTGCAGAGAAGCAACAGCGGGATGAAAAGTCCGGAAAGGCAGTTGAGCGTCTTGTTATCGGACAGGGAAAACGCGGTCAGGCCCACGGTCAGCAACATTGCGAGTTCCTCGGGCTGCTGATGGAT
>CAZWNM010000502.1:0-2773 GCA_964635765.1 uncultured Planctomycetaceae bacterium
CATCAGATTTTTTACTATTTAGGCGCGCGGGCCGACGGCCAGCCGATGGCCAACGGCCATCCGATTCAAGTGCCGTAGCGCCATCTCGATTTCTATCCCGAAGGACTTGCAAAAAACAGCCTCGGGTTGTTGCGCGGCAACCCTGGGCTATCTTCCGAAAGCCCGTTGGGCCAGCGACATATCGCCGCATGTCGTTGCTGGCTTGTCCAGAAGTGTCCGGCGGTGCATAATGGAAACATGTGATTTTGGACGATTTGCTGCAAGCCGGCAGCAGGCCGCCCGGCGCCTCCCAAACACTGCTGGACCAGCCAGCAATGCCTCTCGGCGTTTTTGCCTCGCAAACAATATTCACAGATGGATTAAAATATGTCAGACAGCTCAAGCAAGTTAATAAAGTTCGAAATCAAGCGCCGCACGGTTACCTACTATCTGACTACCGAGGAGGACTTGCTGAATGCAAGAAGCAATAGCTTGTTGGGCGACATTTTTTTTGCACTGGTCTCCTTGACCGCCGGTGGAATCATATCGGTTATTTTGACAAAAGCTACGGGAATACGGTTAACGCAGCAGACAACTGATGTTCTTAACGTGCTGTTATACGTTTTTATTTCTACCACGGCTATTTGTGCCTGCTTCAGCTACTATTTCCATTTTCGATCATTCAACACAATTAAGAAAATCAAAGGCTCGGGCAGCGTAAAATCCTTTAATAGCGACAATCAAGAAGAAATCG
This sequence comes from uncultured Planctomycetaceae bacterium, assembly GCA_964635765.1. Classification (GTDB taxonomy): domain Bacteria; phylum Planctomycetota; class Planctomycetia; order Pirellulales; family Thermoguttaceae. The sequence goes on from CAZWNM010000502.1 coordinate 734, forward strand.
TTGATACCGTAATAACCCATGACGTAACACCCTCCAAGGATCTACATCTCCACATCATCAAAGCAACGTACTGGACGCCAAAGGCGACGTTAGACGTGACTGAAGAGCTTAGAAAAATGGTTATCGACGATAAATTGAAAACAATTGCGTCTAATAAGATTAGATGTGACCCCGATTGGGGGACGGTAAAAAAACTGACTATCGAATACAGATTTGCTGGTGTTGCCGTGAAGAAGGAATTCACTGAGGGCGAAGAAATAGCAATACCGTGAGAGAATGAAAAATGCAGCCTGAAATTTTTGCTTGGCCAGCGCGGCAATTCCGCTGCTGGCGTCGATAGCTCGCAATAATCGCTTCTGCCACCGCCGAAACGGTCGGAACGGCTCGGGGCTTCCTTGACATTCCAACAAGGCTATCGGCTGGTAGAGGCGGTGTTCCGTCAACTTGGTTTCGGCATGGCGCGCATCACGACTGAAATACAGCCACCGGCGGCAAATGGCGAATCACGGCAATCGCCATGCCAGCCCATTAAGGGGGTCTTTCCGACCGCTCGACGATCAGCTATGCTATTGGTTGGAGCAAAGAGGGGGAGGCAAGAGACAATAGGGGATAGGAAAGAGGAAGGCGGAGCTGTCAAAAAATACTGCGACTAGATTTCCCCGAGCATGTTATTGTCATCTGTGTTTTATCTATATCCCTATTCCCTATCACCTAATTGCCCATAAAGGAACCATGCCATGCAAAACGGGATTTCAATTCTGCTTGCCGCGGCTGGCGATCAACAAATACCCTTGGCGACCATTGGCATCGTCATCGGCATCGTCGTCGCCGCGCTGCTGGCGCTCTTTTTTATCGTTATTCTCGGCTCCTACGTCAAACTCTTTATTTGGGCCTACATGGCCAGCGCCAACGTCAGCCTCTTCAGCCTCATCGGCATGTACTTCCGCCGCGTCGACGCGAAAATCATCGTCTTGGGAAAAATCATGTCGGTGCAGGCGGGCATCGGCACGGAAAAAGAGAGCGGAATCAGCACCCGGCGGCTTGAAGCCCATTTTTTGGCCGGCGGCGACGTGCTGAAAGTCATTCGCTCGATCATCGCCGCCCATCGCGCCGACATCGACTTGGATTTCGACCGTGCGGCGGCCATCGACCTGGCCGGCCGCGACGTGCTCGACGCCGTGCAAACCAGCGTCTATCCCAAGGTGATCGATAGTCCCGATCCAAAGCGGTCGCAGCGCACCACCTTGAGCGCCATCGCGAAAAACGGCGTCGAGTTGAAAGTTCGCGCCCGGGTCACCGTGCGAACGAACGTCGAGCAGTTGATCGGCGGCGCCACGGAAGAGACGATCATCGCCCGGGTGGGCGAGGGCATCATCACGGCCATCGGGTCGTCCGACAGCCACTTGCAGGTGATGGAAAATCCCGACCGCATCTCGAAAACCGTGCTGCAACGCGGCCTCGACGCCCAAACGGCGTTCAAAATCGTTTCGATCGACATCGCCGACATCGACGTGGGCCAGAACATCGGCGCCCGGCTTCAAGCCGATCAGGCCGAGGCCGACATGCGCGTAGCTCGCGCGAAAGCCGAGGAACGGCGTGCGTTGGCCACGGCCCGCGAGCAGGAGATGAAGGCGCAAGTCGCCAGCAGGCGTGCGCAAGTCGTCTTGGCCGAATCGGAAGTGCCGTTGGCCCTCGCCGCCGCATTCCGCGAGGGAAATCTCGCTGGAAAAGCGTGCTGAAATTTAGTGGCCAGTGGCCAGTGGTCAGTGGCCAGAAAAAAACCATTCGGCAACTGCCAACTGTCCACTGATTACTAGCCCCTAATCCCTAGCCCCTTCCTCCATGTCCATCGACGCCTATTCGCTCTGCCCCGGCGGCACCGGGAAAAAAATCAAGTTCTGTTGCAACGACATCCTGCCGGAGTTGCAAAAAATCGACCGTATGATCGAAGGCGAGCAATATAGCGCCTGTTTGCAACATACCGAGACGTTGCTGGCCAAGGAGCCGGGCCGAGACCGCGAGTGCCTGCTGGCCACAAAG
>CAZWNM010000503.1:0-2767 GCA_964635765.1 uncultured Planctomycetaceae bacterium
AGGGCCTAGTCACCAGAGTTCGGGACAAGAATTCTCGGCAATAGCCGGCGGCTAACAGCCGCAGGAAACGGGTTAGCAAACGTGTTGCCAAGGCGAAGAATGAGCCAAGTTTACGAAAACCGGCCCGCCGACAGGGACGGCCGTCGCGCTAATAGCATTCAGGCTCTTTCGCTTTCCAAGATCAAGTTTCCTCGATCTTGATCGCTTCGGTGGGGCATTGATCCGCCGCCTCACGGCAACTGGCTTCCGCGTCAGCCGGAACCGGGGTCGCCTTGACTTCCGCCTTGTCGTCCTTCATCTCGAAAACCTCGGGACAAACATCGACGCAAACGCCGCACCCCGCACAAAGGTCTTTGTCTACTGCAGCTTTCATTGCCTTCCTCCTTTTCACGTATATTATATAGTTGCAGGCAAGTGGTTGCTTGTCTGCCGGTCTCGGCCGGCGGTCGGGGGCGTTTTTCGCCTGGTCGTGCGTTTTTTTCGCACAAGGAGGCAAACATGGAAACCCAGCGTTCGCGAAAACGTTTGATCGGTTCGGTGGCGTTGGGCATTGCGGCGATGGCAATCGGCTGCGGTCGCGCGACGGACGCGCAAGTCACGAACGAACCACCCAAGCCGTCGCGCTCGCCGGCAATGACCGGGCAGCAGCGTCCTAACCCTGGGAGAACGGCCATGTCCTATGTTCGTGTTCAAGTTATCGGTCCCGACGCCGAACTGAGCGAGCCGACGGAAATGCCCGCCGTGGTTCGCTCCGACGCCGAGTGGCGCAAACGCCTAACGCCGGAGCAATACCGTATCGCGAGGGGCAAAAACACCGAGCGCGCCTTTTGCGGCAGGCTGCTGAATAACAAGAAGCCGGGCATGTACGTGTGCGTGTGTTGCAATCTTCCGCTCTTCGAATCGGAGACGAAGTTCGAGTCGGGCACCGGCTGGCCCAGTTTCGTTCAGCCCGTGGCGAAGGAAAACATTCGCGAGGAAGCCGACGCAGGTCACGGCATGATCCGCACTGAAATTCTTTGTCGCCGTTGCGGCGCGCATCTTGGCCACGTGTTTGACGACGGTCCTCCGCCGACGGGCCGCCGCTATTGCCTGAATTCGGAGTCGTTGCGATTCGTCGTCGCCGATCAATTGAAAACCATTGCCGAGCCGAAGCCGGACGCATCGAGCGCGAGCGATTCGGCCGTCGGCAGCCCCTCGCGGGCCGAGGCGGTTTTCGCCGGCGGATGTTTTTGGTGCGTTGAGGCCGTTTTCCGGCAACTCGACGGTGTTCTGGACGTGACCAGCGGCTATGCCGGCGGCACGGCCGAAACCGCCGACTATGAAACGGTGTCCACCGGCCGCACCGGCCACGCCGAAGCGGTCAAAATCGTCTACGATCCGCGAAAGATATCCTATGAAACTTTGCTCAAAGTGCATTTTGCGACCCACGATCCAACGACGCTCAACCGCCAGGGCAACGACTTCGGCACGCAGTATCGTTCGGTCATTTTCTACGCCGACCAGCAGCAAAAGGAGCTTGCCGAAGCAATGATCGCCGACCTTCGCGATGCCAAAGTTTACCGCCGTCCGATCGTGACGCGATTGGAGCCGCTGACGGCTTTCTATCCTGCCGAGGCCGGGCATCAAAATTACGTCGCATGCCATCTCCAACAGCCCTATGTCCAGGCGGTGGCCATGCCGAAGGTGGCCAAGGTGCGGGCGAAGTTCAAGGAATTGCTCAAACCGCCGCAAGAAGCGACATCCCAGCCGTGAGCCCGATGCCCGAGGCGGGTCGCCATGAACCCTGTCGGGCAACGCCGTTAAGGATTTTATCCTGCGGTTATAAAGACCTATCCCAAACCCAAAACAGTCCCCTCTCCCAGTGCAACATTATGCGACAGCTAGCATAGGTGGCGAATGGAAGAGGTAAACGTATATTGCGTGAATTATCAATTTCGCCTGAACCCAATTGCGAATGCGAGGTTCTCGGCGAACCCAGTTCGGCAACGGGGCCAAACCTCCGGCATGGTTGGTTAACCAACCAAAACAACGTTCAATGTCATCGCGGCAATGATACAAAGTTTTTCCGAACTTGTTTTGCAGCAACGCCATAGAACGCAAGCGTCCTGCGCTGTGCTTACGATGGCCCAAGCCGCTTTGCGGTCGTTTTCGCTCCGCAACCAGTTGGTAACCGACTGCCAACGCCATGTCATGAAGCGGATTGCTGTCGTAAGCCTTGTCTCCAAGAATGTATCCGCCCCCGTGGAGAGACGGGAGCAAACGCGCCGCCACTTCCGGTTCGCTGGCATTCAAGGGAACAACTTCCCATGCCAACGGCAAAGGCGACGCTGCATACACGGCATGCAATTTGTAACCTTTCGCATAGCTGCGACCTGCTCGCCCCCAGGCACAGTCGGGGTCTTTGCTGTGACTTCCGACGGTCAACGGCTTGCCGTCCACGACAGCAACCAATCCACTGGATCGCAATTGACGCAGGTATTGTTCCATAACGTAAAGCAGGCGTTGAACTTCGGTCGTTCCCAATCTCCGACTTACCGTAGATTGCGAAGGCAATTTTTCCAACGGCCAAAGTCCCGGCGGCCAATTTTCGCGGCAACACGCCCAGGACGTCGGCCGATCGTGAATCACCGCCCAGAAATAAACCATGACATTTTCGTAGTCAAAGATATTTTCCGAGCTTCCAATATTCCCAGTTATCCAAACGTTTACCGATTTGATACAATACGAACCAGAGTTCGCGTTCCATGTCTTATCTCCTTGAAAAAGG
>CAZWNM010000504.1:0-2764 GCA_964635765.1 uncultured Planctomycetaceae bacterium
AGACAAGCCGCCGCTGAAGCCGTGGATCGCCGAGTCGGGTGCCGATTTGGCCGTCATCCTGCGGACCAACGACTGGGGAGTCTTGGGCTTGGGGACCGTGAATCTGATCGGGCTCGGGGACGAACCCCGTCGCCTGGAAGCCGCCAAGCCGGTTCGACTCGTAGATGGCTGGCCGTATGTCGAGGGTCGTGGAACGATTCACAGCGACACGCCCTTTGGCCTGGTTTGTACTACATTCCCGAATGTTCATGAATCGGCCAACAGTCCTGGCGGTCAGTGTTTCTGGATTCACACACGAGGGGGATCTGTGGGTGTACTGGAACTGAAGGGATTCGATACCGCCACGCGAGGTCTAAAGATACGCTATAAGCTGGTGCAGGGTGCATCGACGGCTCCAACTGCCGGCTCGTCCAGTAGTGCTTCGCCGGCAAAAGCAGAACCGAAGGCGTCCGCCAAAGCCGCGACGTTCGGCCCGGTGATCGAACGGACGGTGAACGACTGGCGTGAAAGTCCGTTGGATTCGACGATCGACCTCGATTCCGGGAAGCTTTTCTCCACGCCCAAGGATCTGCTGCCCAAGCCCGGCGAAGCACCCGCATCGAAAAAGCAAGCGGGGGAGGCGTGGGTGAGGGCCAATGGCGTTGATGCCGGGGGCCGCGTCTCGGTTGGGGAAACACCGCCAACGCTGCCGCCCGGCATGCCGCCTCACACGACGCTGATCCCCGTGCCGCAGATCGGCCTGGGCGGACTGGATATGTTCGCCACGCACACGGATACCAGCAGTTGGGATCGGATTACGCCCGTGGAAATGCAGTCGCGGCTGGCCCAGGCGCGATTGGAGTACCGCGGACCGCCCAATGCGAAAGGCGACATGACGACCAGCGGCGAGTTCCCGGCCACGTTTTTGTTTGAAACTCGTGAAGGCGGCATGGGCGTGTTGCAAATCGTCGGTTTCACGGAAAAGCCCAAGGCGGTGAAGATTCGTTACAAGCTGATGCAAAAAGCGAAAATAAACCAAACCACGCTGGAATCCGATGTGCCGACAAAATCGCCCGACAACGCCCCATCGAAATCCCCGCCTTCCTCGGAACGAAGGCCATGAGTTCACGACGCGGGGCTGCCGTGCCGCCGAACCCGCAAGTCGGCATAGGATGGTTCGTCCGGGCGGGACGTCCGACCATAGACCGGCAGTTCATGGCCGGGAAATTTCGCAAAAAAATAAAAAACTCCTCTTGACTCGCAATTCTAATTCGTTAGAATGCGAATGTCATTCCAACGAGGAGGGTTTTTTATGGCTCGATCCGCCAGTCCGCATCCGACGGACGGAGAACTCGAACTTCTGCAAATCCTTTGGCAGGAGGGTTCTTCCAGCCTCGGAAAAATCTGCGAAACGCTCCGGCAGCAGCGGCCGATCGCCACCACGACGGTCGCCACCATGCTGAAGGTCATGCTCGACAAAAAACTCGTGCATCGAAAACGCGGGCCGCAAGGCTATCGGTGGTCGGCCAAGACGACGCGGCAAAACGCCGCCGCCGGCTTGGTCCAAAAACTCGTCGATTCCGTTTTCGACGGCTCGGCCCAATGCCTCGTTGCCCATCTGCTCCAATCCGATCAACTCAGCGACAAGGAACGGCAAGAACTGCGACGGCTTATCGACGACAAATAAAAATAACCGCGGAGGAGGAATCCCATCATGATCGGCGTTCGACTTTGGCAGATTGCCGGCTGGACGATGCTCCACTATTTTTGGGTCGGCGCCGTTCTGGGCGTGGCCGCGTTGCTCTTACGTCGGTCGATGCGATCGGCCTCGCCCGGCGTTCGCTACGCGGCGGCACTCGGCTGCTTCGTCGTGTTGTGTGCGGCCCCGATCGGAATTGCCGCGTGGGTGGCGCAGCGTATGCCTTCCGCGGAAATCGCATCGCCCGAAAATAAAAAAGAAAATGACATTCCGGTCGTTGCGGCGAATCCTATGCCGCCGAATGTCGCCATGCCCGCGACGCGCGGAGGCGATCGCTCGGCTTTCGCGGAACAAGAAGCAACATCCGCGCCGCCGTCGGCCGTGCAACCAATGCCCATTCCCAAAAAACCTTCGCCGACCGTTGAAAACCAGAAAACGTTGGCGGCCGCGTTCGATCCGATTGCAGGCTGTTTGCCATGGCTTTGGGTTTTCGGCTCGCCGCTGACATTTTTGCTGACGACGTTCGGCCTGTTGGGCGCAGAGCGGTTGCGGCGTGCGAGCCGGCCGCTCGAAGACGATCGAATTGCGGAGATGTGCCGGCGATTGACCGAGGCGATGCGAATCTCGCGTCGGATCGGCGTCGCGGTGTGCGATCGGATTGCGACGCCGATCCTGGTGGGCGTGTTGCGGCCGATGATTTTGCTGCCCGCCGCGATGGCCGGCTGGACTTCGCAGCAGCTTGAAATGGTGCTGTTGCACGAACTGGCCCATGTGCGCCGATACGATAATTTGGTGAATCTGGCGCAGCGGATTTTGGAATCGGCATTGTTTTTCCATCCGATGGTGTGGTTGATTTCCGGCTGGGTGCGTCGGGAGCGGGAGCATTGTTGCGATGCCTTGGTCGTGTTGCGCACGGGCCGCCCGCACGATTACGCCGAGTTTCTCGTCACGTTGGCCGAGACGTTTTCCACGTCGCTCGGCGGCCGTTCGGCATCGCGTTCTCGCGTAGCTTCGTCGTTTGCCGAACGGCCGCTTGTCGGTCGCGTTCGTCGGATATTAAAAAAGGAGGGGCCGTCGATGCGAGTT
>CAZWNM010000505.1:0-2761 GCA_964635765.1 uncultured Planctomycetaceae bacterium
CGACGGGCGTCGGCGCTTGCGGACGGAGCAATCTGCGGCGAGGGGTCGCCATGGTGGGAAATTGGGGATTAGGGATTGGGGATTGGAGGGTAGTGTCCTAAGAGTGTGTTGCTGAGAAATCAGCTACCAGGAATGGCAAACCCAATAGGTGGTAACGAGCAGAACAACTACGATCCCAGCAGCAACAAGGAGTGTCTTCGTTTGATCGAACTGCCGGTTATAGGACATGATCTTGTGAACTGCCTTCACGGTGTGTTGCTGGACACGGCCGATTGGAGACGGGGGCTGTTGGAATTCGGTTGATCTATTATAATCATTGGCGGTTCGTTGTGAAGCTGCAAGCGGCTTATCTAATCCCTAATCCCCAATCCCTTCTTTCCCCCCCATGCCAAAACTCGCCGAACTGTCGCCCGGACAAGAAGCCGATCTGTTCCTGCTTTTGACCGCGAAAGAGGAACTGAAAACGAAGACCGGCAAGCCGTATTTTCGCGTCGGATTTCGCGACGCCACGCGGGAAGTGAGCTTTCCCATCTGGGGCGATTCGCCCTGGGCAGTCGATTGCCGCGACGCTTGGCGGCCGGGCGCGTTTTACAAGGTCCGTGCGGTTTATCTGGAAACCAGCTTCGGCCCGCAATTGGAAATCCGAAAAATCCGCGAGACGGTCGAGGCCGACGCGGCCGACGGATTCGATCCGGCGTTTTTCCTGCCGCAGTCGCGGTTCGACCCGCAACAAATGTTCGCCGAATTGCTCGACATCGCCAAAAAACACATAAAAAACGCCGCGTTGCGGAAGCTGGTCGAGTTTTTGTTGAACGAAAACCATGAGGCGTTGTTGTCGCATCCGGCGGCGCGGCACAATCATCACGCCTACGTGGGCGGGCTGCTGGAGCACACGCTGAGCGTCACACGGACGTGCGTTTTCCTGGCCGATCAATACGCCGATTATTATCCTGAAATGAAGCCGCCGCTCGACAAAGACCTCGTCGTGGCGGGCGGAATTTTGCATGACCTCGGCAAGCTCGGCGAGTTGGATCAGCAGCCCGGCGGAACGGTGCATACGCCCGAAGGCGCATTGATCGGCCACATTTTGATCGGGCGCGACATGGTGCGCGAGGCGGTTGCGGCGATGGAGAGCCGGTCGGAGTTCGAGGGCGACACGCTGTTGCGGCTGGAGCATTTGATTATCTCGCATCAAGGCCGGCTGGAATGGGGCGCGCCGAAACTGCCGATGACGCCCGAGGCCCTGTTGGTTCATGCGGCCGACGACGTTGACGCGAGGTATCAGATGATGGTGCAGATATTGCACGACGACGCCACGCCCGGCCCCGTGACTTCGCGGAAGAACATTTTGATGCAGTATGTGTATCGGGGAAACTAGTGGTCAGTGGCTAGTGGTTAGTGGCCAGTGAAAAACTCCACTGCCAACTCGCTAGCCACTAGCCACTGACCACGAATTCCTACCGCGTCTTCGTGTTCGGATCGCGGTCGGCCATGAGCGTGCCAAGCTCGACTTCGGGAGCGGGCGAGCCGCCCATGACGTTCGGGCCGGCGCCGGTCTGCAGGGCCGACACGTGCAAAGCCAATTGCGGCTGGTCGCTGTTGCTTTCCAGCGATCGCTTGTAATTGGCCAACGCCTGGGCCTTGTCGCCGGCGTCCTCACGCATCTTGCCAAGGGCCGTCAGCGCTCGGGGATTGTCGGGTTGGGCCTCGATGGCCTCGACGAGATAATTCTCGGCCGTTCGGCGGTCGCCGAATTCCTCATAAAGCCGGGCCAATTCCACTTTCGGATCGGCCAACGTCGGCTGACGATCGGCCCAACCCTGCACCAGCTTGAACGCCTCTTCCTTCCGCCCTTGCTGGGCCAACATGACGGCCAGCCCGCGATAGCAGTCGGTGTAATTCCCGTTCTGATCGAGGCACTTGTGATAGTTTTCCTCGGCCAGCTTGAAATAGGCGGGATTTCTGTCTTTCTTGCCAAGCTCGCAATATATGGTGGCGAGATTGTAGTAGCCGTCGGGGTCGTTGGGATCGGCGTATGTCGCCTCATTGAACTGCTGAATGGCCTCTTGATACCGGGCTTGCCGGTAATACTCCAGGCCGTCGGTGTTGCGGCTGTCGGCAATGAACTTCTCGCAGCCGGCCAACGTAACAAGCACGCCGACCAACGCCCATCGCGCAGCTCCTCCCCAGATGCCGGAAAATCGACGCGCGATCAGAAATATTGTTGCCACGGCGTTCTCGCCTCACCTAATACTGGGAAGCGGGAGGATACCCAGCGCCGCCGAACGACGCAAGGGCAGTTTTCAAGGCAAAAACTGGCCGAATGGTTGGTGCGAAGCTAAAAATGTTGCCTTTCAACGACATGAAACAGGTGTAAGAAAGGAAAAAGGGGAAAGAAGGAAAAAGGGGAAGAAAAAATGTCAGTTGTGGCATACAAAAACACACTTTTGTCTTTTCCCCATTTTTCCCCTTTCCCTTTTTCCCTCTTTACACTTATGTTGCGTTCAGAAATCCGCGATGCCGGGCGTTCGGGGGAACGGAATCACGTCGCGGATGTTCGCCATGCCGGTGATAAACAACAAAATGCGTTCGAGGCCGAGGCCGAAGCCGGCGTGCGGAACGGTGCCAAAACGACGCAGGTCGAGATACCACCAATAATCTTCCGGCTTAAGCCCCTGTTCTTTCATCTGCGATTCGAGCACGTCGAGCCGCTCCTCGCGCTGGCTGCCGCCGATGATCTCGCCGACCTTCGGCACCAGCA
>CAZWNM010000506.1:0-2741 GCA_964635765.1 uncultured Planctomycetaceae bacterium
GGACGGAGCAGGAAAAGCAGTGGCTCTTGGACAAGCCATTGGATTTGCTCCGGCAGGTCGTGCCGCTGCATCGAGAATTGCTGGAGCGCGGGCAAGTCGAACTGACGACCACGCCGTTTTATCACCCGATCCTGCCGCTTTTGTGCGACAAGCGGCTCGCGCGGCGTGCGATGCCGAACGTCAATCTGCCGAAGCACCTCGAAGGCTATGCGGAAGACGCGAAAGAGCATCTGCGCCGGGCGGTCGAGTTCCACGAAAAGCTGTTCGGCCAAAAACCGCGAGGCATGTGGCCTTCCGAAGGCTCGGTTTGCCAAAACGTCGTGCCGGCGATCGTCGATGCCGGCATTCAGTGGATCGGAACCGACGAGGAGATTCTCTCCTGTTCGACCGACGGCTGGGTATCGCGCGACGACAACGGCCTCCTGCGCAATCCCGAAATGCTTTATCGTCCTTGGCGCGTCGAGGAACAAGGCCGGTCGCTGCAGTTGATTTTCCGCGACCATGCGATGAGCGATCAGATCGGATTCCACTATCAGCGTTACGCGCCCGACCACGCCGTGAACGATTTCATCGGCAAGCTGGAAGCCATCGGCGGCGCGACCGGCGGCAACGGCCATCGGCCCACGTTGGTGAGCATCATTCTCGACGGCGAGAACTGCTGGGAATATTATCCGAACGCCGGCGTCGAATTCTTGCGCGGCGTGTATCGTCGCGTGGTCGAGCATCCGAAAATCAAGCCGGTGCGCGTGTGCGATTACCTCGCCAAGCATCCGGCCACCGACAAGATCGGGCATCTGTTCCCCGGCAGTTGGATTCAGCATAACTTCGGCATTTGGATCGGCCACCCCGAATGCAACACCGCCTGGGACGCCGTCTTTGAAACGCGGCAATGGCTCTTGGGCGTCACGTCGCGCAAGTCGAAGCCGGCCGAAAAAATCGCGCAGGCGTGGGAAGAACTTTACATCGCCGAGGGCAGCGACTGGTTTTGGTGGTACGGTGACAGCCACACGAGCGCGCAAGATGGCTTGTTCGACCGGCTGTTCCGAAAACACCTGCAAAACGTGTATATCATCTTGGGCGAACAGCCGCCGAGCGAGTTGTCGAAGCCGATTCGCCAAAACACGCGGCATCAGCAAAACTACACGGCGCCGACGAACCTGCTGCGCGTGAAAATCGATGGGCGGCAAAGCTATTTCAAGTGGCTCAACGCCGGTCATTATGTTTGCGGCGGCTCGCGCGGCACGATGAGCATGGTCACGCAAGGTTTCATTTCCGACTTGTATTTCGGCTTCGACACGGAGCGATTGCTCGTGCGATTGGATTCGCGCGGCGGCCCGTTCCGCGAGCAATTGGCCGGCGTGGAATCGATTCGGGTGATGTTCTCGAAGCCGGAAGATTTCGAGTTGCATATTTTGCATCCGAGCGCGAAGACGCCGGAAGTGCAGCTTTGGCGGCACGGCGCGATGATGGCCGGTTCGCACGCCGTGGCGGCGGCCGATCAGATTTTCGAGTTGGCCGTGACGTTTCGCAGTCTTGCCCGAAAGACCGACGAGCCGGTTCATTTCCACGTTGAATTGATCAAAGACAATCAAACGGTCGAGCGCGTTCCGCAGGAAAGCGAGATCGAAACGGTCGTTCCGTCGCCCGACTTCGAGTTGATTATGTGGCAAGCATAAAAGAGGGCCTAGGGGCTAGGGACTAGGGGCTAGAGGTGGAAGCCGATTCGATTTGCTGCATCTCTTGCTACCCCCTAATCCCTAGTACCTAGTCCCCAGTTTCTAGTCCCTAGCCCCTAATCCCTAGCCCCTAGTTATGCCCGATTTACGAAAAGATCCGATTGTCGGCCGTTGGGTAATTATCGCCAGTTCGCGCGCGAAACGGCCGCATGATTTCGATACGACGCCGCAGCGCCAAAAGGGGCGATTTTGCCCATTTTGCGAGGGACACGAAGATAAAACGCCCGGCGAAATCCTGGCCTTCCGCAAGGCCGGCTCGCAACGCAATCGCGAGGGCTGGCGGGTGCGCGTCGTGCCGAATAAATTTCCGGCCTTGGAAATCGAAGGCCAATTGAACAAGCGCGGCGAAGGCATTTACGACATGATGCGCGGCGTCGGCGCGCACGAAGTCATCATCGAATCGCCCCGGCACCTCGTCAGCACTTCCGAACTTTCGGAAGAAGAGCTGCGCGACGTGTTTTGGGTCTACCGCGACCGGCTCGTGGATTTGAAGAAAGACCCGCGGCTGGTGTACGGGATGATCTTCAAGAACGTGGGCGCGGCGGCCGGCGCGTCGCTGGAACATACGCACAGCCAGTTGATCGTGACGCCGATCGTTCCGATCAACGTTTGGGAGGAAATGACCGGATCGCTGGAGTTTTACAATTATCGCGGCCGGTGCGTCTACTGCGACATGATCCAGCAAGAATTGGCGACCGAGAAGCGGATTGTGCTCGACACGCCGAACTTTGTGGCATTTTGTCCGTTCGCCAGCCGGTTCCCGTTCGAGACGTGGATTTTGCCGAAGAACCACACAAGCCACTTCGAAAACATCCAGAAAAACGAGGTGGAAGACCTGTCGGGCGTCATGCGGCACGTGATCGTCAAGGTGGAGTCGGCCCTTGACCAGCCCGCGTACAACTATATTATTCACACGGCCCCCTTTGACACGCAGGAGCTTGGACATTATCACTGGCATATAGAGATTATGCCGAGTTTAACGAGAACGGCCGGTTTTGAGTGGGG
>CAZWNM010000507.1:0-2735 GCA_964635765.1 uncultured Planctomycetaceae bacterium
AGCCGAAGCCGCCGGCGGCGCCCGTGAGGGTCAGCGTGCCGCTGCCCGTCTTGGTGATCGCCGTCGTCCCGCCGCCGCCTACCGAGTCGAGGATCTGTCCGCCGAAGGTCGTGTTGGTATTGAGGGCGCCGATTTGGTAAGTTACCGTGCTGTTGGCCGTAAGGTTGCCCAAGGTTGCGGTGGTGGATCCAGTTAGCGATCCCAATTGGATGGTCCCGCTGGTGCCCGTAGTGGCGACCCAGTATGCGCCATAATTGTTGGTGATTTTAAATATCCATGCGGCATTGGCGCTGCCGGCATTGGCGTTCGTGAATGCCAAGTTTCCAGTGCCTGTGTTGTAGCAACTGACCGTTCCGGTCAAACCGCTGTTGTCCGCACCCAAGTAGATGGAATGCCCGCCTTGGGATGCAAGGGACACCGTGCTGCCACTGGCGTTAGCCAAGCTGCTGTTGATATACGTCTCGCTGACGCTGGAGCCTGTAATAATCCCACCGTTGTTTACGGTGATCGTGCCGCCGGTGAGTGTATAACTGGCGGCAAGGCCGGGATCGAAGGTGATGTTACCGACAGTGACCGTGCCAACGTTAACCGTGTCGGGAGTTCCGTTGAAGTAGGCGTCATCGCCATTGGCCCACGTCAGGTTGTAGGTACCGCCCGAAGTGGTCGACCACATGTTTGCCGTTGTGGTGTCCCATGGTCTGGGGTTGCTGTTGGGGGCGAAAAAGTACAGAACAGTGGCATTGGCGTTGGATGCCATTGCGCCGACTAGCAACCCGAGCACGCACGCCAAGGTTTGCATAAAATACCTTTCCCAACTTCTCATAACGCATCCTCCTACAAAAGAGTTACAGATCGGGTGGTTCTCGACAGAAAACCCCCCTCGGGATAAGCGATACTTGTTACAGATTTGCGTGTCATCAACAGGGTTGACTTTCTTCTCGTGACAAGGTTAATCAGTCAGATCAAATCGAAAATCATTGGGGCCGGATGCGGTGACGGTGGCTTTGAGCGGCGATCCCTGCAGCGCGGCGTATTTTGATGGAAGCACGGAAATCATTTTCGGATAAGGCGAATTCGTTTTGTCTTTGGGGTCGCGCTCCATTTTGCTGATGCAAACCACGTGGTCGCCCACTGCGGCTCCGTCGCCAGGAACGAAACTCGTCAACGTAAAACGTCCCGCCGCATCGGTTTTGCCGCTCGCCGGGTGCGCGCCCTTGGGCATAAACGTCACGCCGGCGTTTTCGATCGGCTTGCCGCGATACGTGACAACGCCGCTGACTTTGATGCATTTCGGATGGCCGTCGCCGCAGCCTGTTGCCATGAGCAACCCCAAGGCGATCAGCAAGACGACCGCAAACGACGGCATTGTCGAGATGTCAAACAATCGATGGCTGCGTGTCATGTTCAATAGGCTCCCACGACTTGGCCGTCGCGTCGGTCGCCGAGTCGCTGATAGGTTGCGTAATCAATGGTGTCGTTGATGAAGTGGATCGATCCGTCGCAGAACGTGAAATTCGCTCCGCCCGAATGCCGGGAACGAAACGCTTGTTCCATGCTGTATTGGCCCGCGTTCAACCCCGAATCAAGATCGACCGGGCAATTGATCGGCCCGGAGGTGGCGAACCACATACTGTTGACGTGCATCCATCCGTCGCGGGAGTGATTCGAATATTGTGGCACCATCTCGCCCAACGCGATCGTGTTGCTGGTGCCGTCTTTGATCTCGGCGATGCTCGCGCCCCAACCGATATGGCTAAAGACGCCGGAGATTTGAGAACTATTCACCGTGTCGCCGTGACTTGTGCCACCGGTGCCGAAATAGTTGCCGGGATAGGTCGTGCTCTCCGAAAAATACTGGCTGCCCATGCTAACCGCGTAATTCGAGGTGGCCCGATTCTGGTTTTGGGTGGAACTCGCTTGCGACCAGTAAAGTGGATTGCCACCCCAGTATTTCTGTGTATCGCTTGGGCAATTGAATGCGGAAATCCAGGTTTGATAGAGATAGGTGGAACCGATTTTGCTGTTGTAGTCGGTATTGGTTGTGAAATCACATGCGTTATAGAGGCCCTGCTGCTCGATAAACGGCAGGAGAGCGACAAGGAAACTGCCGTGATTGTACGTTGGAATCGAGTTCCAATCGCCCGCAGCATCCGTGAAGCTCCCCGGAGCCGGCGGATGCGAGTTACCCATGGGGAATCGCTTCCAGATGTCGTGATAATTGTGCAACGCCAAGCCGAGTTGCTTTAGATTATTCGTACACTGCGCCCTTCGCGCGGCTTCGCGGGCGGCTTGGACCGCCGGTAGCAGCAACGCGATCAAGATGCCGATGATCGTGATGACGACCAACAACTCCACCAACGTAAAGCCGGTGGGTTTTCCACACTTCGCGGATTTCTTGTAGCTCTGCATGGCTTACTCCACGTTTCGATAAAAAAGAAAAAAGTTAAAAGTTTGAACAACAATTCCAATTTATGCAATGCATTTCATGTCCCGCACAAACACGCAAAGGCGAGAGGCATTTTTTGCCTCCACGCCCATGCGAAAGGTTGGTGCGGCAGCCGAACTGCCGCACCAACATCACTATCCACAATACTATTTCCGCTTGCGCCACGCGTAAGCGATCAAGCTTAGGAAACCGGCAATCAACAAGCCGAGCGTGCTCGGTTCGGGAATCACTGCAAACTCGCTGTTGTGATTCACCACTGCCCAAGCGTAATCGCCGCTCGCGCTCGTCC
>CAZWNM010000508.1:0-2714 GCA_964635765.1 uncultured Planctomycetaceae bacterium
ACCGCAGGACCTCATTGCGACCGGGGCGATGTAGCCTTAGAATAGGGCTATGGCGGCCAACGACAGCAAAATCGAACGATTGCCAACACGCAAGGACCGGTTTGCCACCACGCACTGGAGCATGGTCGTAAGCGCCGGATGCGGACGCTCGTCGGAAGTCAACCGAGCATTGACCGCACTTTGCGAAAACTACTGGTTTCCGCTCTACGCCTTCGTGCGCCGAGCCGGCTACTCGCCCGACGACGCCCAAGACCTAACGCAAGAGTTCTTCGTCCGCCTGTTGACCAAAAACTTTCTGGCGGTCGCCGATCCGCAGCGAGGACGGTTCCGATCGTTTTTGCTCGGGGCGATGAAACACTTCTTGGCCAACGAACATCGACGCCGAGCGGCCGAAAAACGCGGCGGACTTCGGACGGTCCTTTCGTTGGATTTCATCGCCGGCGAGAGTCGCTACAGTCGAATCGAGCCGGCCGACCATCTTACGCCCGAACGACTGTACGAAAATCGTTGGGCGATGCAACCATCGGTCCCGAAAAACAACGGATCGTGCTCATTGAACTGGAGCCAATTCTCGTTCGCAGTTGGCAGGCACAGCATTGCGAGGCACTCTACGAAGCCTGCCGGAAGCAACCGAAGGCCGACCCTTGGACCCTCGATATGATCGCGGGCCGCTACTACAACACGCTGGCTTGGAGCCAACGCGGTTACGGCTTCGCCGGTGATGTGACATCGGACGGTGCAAAACTGTTTCAGGAAAACATGCGCAAAGCGACTGAACACTTGGCGGCCGCGTTGAAGCTGCATCCCGAGTTTCCTGAGGCGGCCGGTGACATGGTTGCGGTGGCTATGACAGGCGAAGGCAATCGAACGCCCAGGCAGTGGTTCGACAAGGCAGTCGCTGCCGAGATGGACTATCTGCCGGCCTACGATAGACTGCGGTGGGCCATGCGACCCCGTTGGGGCGGCAGCCATGAGCAGATGTACCGTTTCGGCTGCGAATGCGCCGACACCGAGCGCTACGACACAAACGTCCCGTTTGTGCTGGTGCAGATTCTCAACGACATCGACGAGGAAACAGACTACAACGGCGCGATCTGGCGGCGCAATGATGTTTATCCCAAGGTGAAACGAGTATTGGAGGGCATGGCCAAGGAGCCCACGCGTGCCGATGGCCAGCGATCGTACCTGGCCAAATCCGCCGTAATGAGCGTCCATGCCGCCCTGACCGAACGCTGCGACGCATTTGCCGATGGCCGACGTTTGCTTGACGAGTTGGGCGATCGCCTCGATCGTCAGGCGTTCAACAATTGGTGTGGGCACCCCGAGCTCGTGCTGGCAAAAATCTATGGCTACAGCGGAAAGGGCGCCATCCACCTGAAAAAGGCCGAGCAACTACTGGATGTGACGCCGAAACCGTTCTCCAATGCCGTGCTTCAAGAGGCACGGAGCCTCTACGAGAAGGCCGTCGATGCTGCCGACGACGAGCGCTGCAAAGCTTTCCCCAGGTGCAGGCGCGAGGAGACGAATGACTATCTCGCGTTCAACGCCGGTAAGTGGGTGGAAAAGAAGTTCGACGCCGGACTGCTCCACTGGGCGATAGGCGGCGGGAAATGGTCAGTGGAAAACGAGCGCTCCGCCGTTGGCGCCACCGGCAAACTCTACACCAAGATCTACTTGCGTCCAATCTGGAGCCTGTCGGTTCCGTTGGAGGTGGAGTTCGACGTGGAACCCTCGATTAGTACCTCGTCTCCCATAGCCCTCGGACTTTTCGTCCCGCCGCGCGACGAGACCACTCTCTATAATGAAGGACGCCATCAATTTTGCGTGTTGCCGTTTCAAGGCGAAGTTGGCATCCAGGTCGGAGAGCAGATGAAGACGGTATCGAAGAACCTCAAGGTAACCAATCGCATCCGCGTTCAGCTTGCCGATGGTCGCGCCGTGTTCTACGTAAACGATGAACTGTGCATGGAACACCGCGACAAAGACTTTCACCCCTCTGGTGCGCTGAACATCGGCTGCCACACCCCTGTGTACAACGACTTCAGAGTGCGCATCAGCAATGTGCGGATACGCAAGTGGAAACCCTCTTTGTAAGCTATTGTCGACCAGCGGCGAGTCGCGCGCCCGAGGCGCGAACGGTCTAAATACTCAGCCGAACATCAAAGCCTTTGACAACAGGGGTTTGAATCTGGCGAAATGCCGTGATGTCGGCCGAGGCAGCGGTCCGGAGCGACCGGATGCAGCCGGGCGGTGCCCGTTCAACCATCGCATTGCTTGAAGTGGTCCGGAAATTTTAGACAGTGTTTTGATGTTGAATAAGGTGGATTCGGACATTTTTCCGGTAGGATATTTCCGGGAGAGGAAACGAATTCACGATGGTTATGCAACGGAAGACTTTTTCGGCGGATTTCAAGGTGAAAGTGGCTTTGGAGGCGATTCGCGGCGTCGCGACCACCTCGGAGATCGCTTCAAGGCACAAGGTACATCCAAACCAGATCACCAAGTGGAAGAAACAGGCCCAGGAAAACCTTGCCACACTCTTCGCCGATGGCCGCGCGAAAATGAACCAGGTGGAGGACGACCGACTCTCCACCTCACTCGAGGAAGGGGACCACCTGAGCCTTGGCCAGCGGATCGAGTTCGCCAACGACTACCGACCATGGGATTCTTACTGAAGGCTCGGCCTTGCTGCGGTAGGCAGGAAAGCACCAACA
>CAZWNM010000509.1:0-2711 GCA_964635765.1 uncultured Planctomycetaceae bacterium
AAGGTCTTGCCGGCGACCTGCGTGCCCATGAACTTCTTGCGGTCCCAGCGGCCTTCGACCAAGCTCTGATTGGCCATGGCGATGTTGCGTGACATGCCCAACAGCAGGGCGATGGCGTGTTCGGCGGTCGAGAGCGTATTTCCGCCGGGCGTGTTCATCACGACGATGCCCTGGCGTGTGGCGGCCTTCGTATCGATGTTATCGACGCCGACGCCCGCTCGGGCGATGGCGCGGAGCCGGGTGTTGCCTTGCAAAATGTCGGCCGTGATTTTCACGCCGCTTCGGCAAATCGCGCCGTCGGCATCGAGCAAGGCGTTGCGTAGATCGTCGCCCTTGAGGCCGGTTTGCACTTTGATTTGCAGATTAGCGGCCGCATTCAACAGATCGAGGCCGTCTTGGGACAATTCATCGAGCACTAGGATGGTTGGCATAATGATGGGTTGTTGGTTTTTACAATTACATGACTGTCGAATCTAAATTTCGAGCAGCATGAACTACAGAAAGAATCACAATACGTTTTTTCTCAATCGTATACAAAATACGATAATTTTGCACAATCCGTTCTCGCACAACATATTTATATTCTCGGAATAGTGGAACAACTGTCCCCAATTCCGGAAATTGTTTCAATGTGTTTACTGTATCAGCAAAGCGTTTGGCAACTCCCGCTGCATAGGTGACAGACTCTCGAGCAATATAGGCTCGGATAGCTCTTACTTCTTCCCGAGCGGAAGGAGTCCAAACTACTTTCATTGCGAGAGGAGCCACTGTTCTATCTCCTCGTGAGGCACTACATTACCTGCTTCCATCTCTTCAATTGCCGTATCCACTTTTTGCCTTACGTAAAACTCATACATAATATCGTCCCACGTCGCATCGTCGGGGACGTTTTCGATCAGCTTCTTGGCTTCTTCTTTAGCGGCAAACATTGGCCACCCCGTTCAGAAGTGTTTTTTTTGTGAAATTCCGACTAACGCCGCTTTCTTGCAAAACCGCAAGAGGCTTTCGATCTTCAATCTTCAACCTACGATCTTCGATTTACTCCCCTCTTTTGTTGCATCGGCAAACACCCGGCTGGCAGCGGCAACCGCTACTCCTAGTTTAACATTTTGGCCCAGTTCAACAAGGACCAGCTCGATGGCGGCGAGACAGGAAAGCACGTCTAATTCGTCGATCATGCCCATGTGCGCGATCCGAAAAACCTTGCCTTTCCAGCCGCCTTGCCCCCCGGCGAGTTTTACGCCGAATCGCGCTTCCAGGCGATTTAGAAATAGTTTGCCGTCGAGGTTTTCCGGGAAAAACACTGCCGTCATGCCGTCGGCGGGCCGCGAGGCAGCTAAACGCAAACCGAGCGCACCGACGCCCGCACGAATCGCTTCGGCCAGCATGGTCCCTCTTGCCCAAATTCGCTCAATTCCCTCCGCACGAATGAGCCGCAGGCTTTCGGCCAACGCTTGAACCAGCGGGATAGCCGGCGTGTAGGGCGTGTCGCTGTCAGCCAACGCCTTGCGATAGGCCAAAAGGTCAAAATAAAACGCCGGGCGATGTTGGTTCGCTTCAATTTGCCGCCAAGCGGCCGGACTTACCGCCAAAAAAGCCAAGCCGGGCGGCGCCATCAACGCCTTTTGGGCGCCGACGGCCAACACGTCGATCCCCCAATCGTCGGTTCGACATTCCATCACGCCGACGCCGCTGATGCCATCGACGACGAACAACACCCCGCTCGACCGAACCGCGCGGCCGATCCCCTCGATGTCGTGCCCGACGCCGGTGCTGGTTTCCAACAGCGTGGCGAACACGGTCGCCGCGTCCGGATGTCTTTCGAGCAGCCGGGCGACCTCGGCCGGCTCGAACGCTTCGCCCCACGGCAGTTCATAGCGAATGACCTCGATGCCGAACGTTTCGCACATTTTTCGCCAGCGTTCGGCGAACTTGCCCGACTCCAAGACGATCGCCTTCCCGCCGCGCGGCACGCAATTGACCACGGCGGCTTCCATCGCGCCGGTGCCGGAACTGGCGAACATCAAAACGTCGTTTTTCGTGGCGAAAACGTATTTTAGCCCGTCACAAACTTCCGACAGCAGGGCGCGAAACTCCGGCGTGCGATGGTGTCGCAACGACCGAGCCATGCTCAGTCGAACCGACTCCGGCACTTCCGTCGGGCCAGGGGTGAAGAGGCGTTGCTTGGGCATTGCGGAGGGTTCAGGGGGAAGGAAGACTGGGAGACTTGGTGACGAGGAGACTGGGAGATTTGCCGAGTCAACCTCCACAACAAATCAGCAATCAGAAATCATCCATCATAAGTCTTTTGTCTCCTCGTCTGCTTCTTTTGCCCCTTGTCCATCGCCCAATGCCTTAACGGCCAAGACCAACAACAGGCAAATGAGGTCGGTCGCCCAAAGGATGCCGCCAGCCAGGGCGATGCGGCAAAGCACCCCCCCGCCCGATGTGTCACCCATTCCAACCAGAAGGGAGGCAACGGCAGAAATCACACACAATGCGATCGGCAGCAAAAAAGCGGCAACGGTGAGCCACAAGGTCCATCGGCGAATTGTTTTCGAGGGGAGCATGGTTTTGATCCTATCGGTTTTCCCGATTTTGCGGTTTAGTCGGGGAAATGTCAAGGAGGAAGGGCAGACGGAAGGGATTAGAGATTGGGGATTAGGGATTAGAAACCCAAGGCATGCCGTTTACTTGCTCCTCCAATCCCT
>CAZWNM010000510.1:0-2706 GCA_964635765.1 uncultured Planctomycetaceae bacterium
CGAACCGATGCCGCTCGTCCGGCCCCGACCAAGGGGCAGTATAGAACAGCATGGCCGACGCCCCTTTCGGGGCGCGGTCCAGGCTGCTTCTATACTTCAAGAACCTTGCGGTTCAGGTTGGTCGGTTCGGACGAAGCAGTAGGACGCTTGCGCGTCGTTCAAATTGTCTTCTTGTCGCCGCGCATCGGCGCGGCCGGTGCAATTCTCCCTGCCAAATGCGGTCTGGTCGCTTATCGGTTGCCCGTCGTCAACGGGCAACAGGTCCATGCTTTTGCCGGTTGGGAAATTCCAAGTCGCAAAACCGGGTCGATCCAGGGCGCAATGGTACGAAAGGCAAGAAGCACCAGTCGCGCCAGGGATCGCTTGGCCGCCGGTTTGCAACCCGGTCAGCCGTCCCGATGCCTATAAGCTACCATTCTCGGGTGGCGGAAACAATCACCCCTCGCGCGCCCGCGCGCCTGACTGTCGCCAAGGGCCGGGCCGACACGGAATTGTGTACTCCCCATCCCTTTCCCTCCCGTCATTGACCCCCAGAGGCAGGGGGGCAGCGGGAAAAAAGGTAGTGTACGCGATACACTGCCTTTCATTTAGGCGGTTTCCGATCAAACTTCTGCAACACCAATTCGATTTCTTCGGCACGCAATTCTGCTTCCCGAACATTCGCCTCTTCTTCGGGCGGCTTACTCAACATGGCTTTTGGCAAGACTTGCTCGAAAAATCGGTTGCGGTACTGACGCGCCCATTCCAACAATGCCCAAGCACCGCAGCTTGGGGCGTCGCTGGCCTTGATTCTTCGGTTTGCCAAGTTCTCATAGGCCCACAACGTATCTCGAACGAGGTCGGAGGGCTGGCCGTCCCCGATCCGATCCAAGAGCGCGTCGATGTCGCTGTCATGCTCCGTCGAAGGCTTCCCAGCCGTCGCGTCTGGCGTTTCGGGGGCGGCTTCGCCGATGGGCGGGTATGCGGTTGCCATTGCCTCCCATGCCGTAGCGGTCGCCTCATCCCGCTTCATGCCCTTGTCGCGGAAGTCCTTCAACGCCGTGTCCTTAAATCGGGACGCCTCAGCCCATCGGCCTTCGCCGCGGAGTCGTTCGGTCAATTCGATCTTGGATTCAGTCATAGCAAACACTCCTTATCCATTGTGAAGGTCAATTTCTTGCGTCGTGTCCGAGGGGTCTACACGGATACCCTATCGCCACGGAAGGCCGGCGTGGTTGGTTCATTCTCCGGCCGGGAGAAGGTTCCTTGGCCTTTGTCCTCGGCGCGGTCGGTGCGGTTGAGGGCGCTGTGCTCGCCGGCGGCTGGCTTCGACTCTGGCGCGGATTGCACGACCCAAGCGTGCGACTGACGAGCGCGGACGGCCGCAGACGACTTGGGAGTCGTCCAGGGCCATCGGAACGCAAGAGCGCCCATCAGGGTGTGCCTCAGTGCCGTCTCGATCATGGTTGATTGCCTCCGATGCAAACACGATGGACGAGCCAACACTCCACCAACACTCCATAAACACTCCACGGGCCGGCTACGCGACCGACCCGTCGCACTACACGACAACCGCGAAAAGTGCCTTGTTTTCATGGGTCTTCGTTGTTATCCTTGTAGCGGGCAAAAGCGGGGAATAGTGGGTAGATCGGATTTAAAATCCCGTGCCCGTAATAGGGCGTGCGGGTTCGATTCCCGCCTCGGCTACTTTTAACTCCTTAAAAGAACAGGGTGTGCGATCATTGGTCGCAAATCCTGTTCGCGACCGTTACCGATACGGTGGAAAACGGCCGAAATCCCACGAATTTTGCGGCATGGCGCTCGACTCACCGCCGGAGGTCGTGCTGGGTGCGCAGTTGGTCGCCGCCGCCGGCGCCGTTGGTTCCGCTCGGATCGCCGGCTTATTAGCGGTCTGAATGATCACCGCACCCGAAGGCGCTGGCGCGGCAGCGTGCGTCGGCGCCGGCGATGGCACCGGCGTCATTGCGGCAGAATCGGTTGACACGACGGCGTGCTCGTAGCACATCATATGCCGGTTACGGAACAAGCCGGCTTCACTCGCCGAAGTGCCGACGAGCACAACAAAAGCCACACCAATCATCCTGGCATACAGTTGATAATCTTTCATGACATTTACTCCTAATTCTTAAGTGCGGGAAACCGAACAACATGGCGTCGGCAAAGGCGAATCACGTGCCGTTTCCATTATTTCAGCAACTCCAGCCTTCATGGCAGTTCTCCTCAGAAGAAACGAAATTCGCGAGCCGAGCCAGTCGGAACTCTTTGACCTGTTCCTTGGCCTGACCGTCCTCCGTTGAGTTTCGATCATGGTCCACAATAAATTATAGCGCTGGACATCTCCCCTGTTATAGGTGGATTGATGAAACCACCGTAGGTAAAAAGCCGAAGCCGACAATACCGCGTCTGGGAAAACCGCCCCTAAAGTCCGCCTGCGTTGCCCATTCTGCCTTCCTCGGAAGCGGATTCTAGGAGCGGCGGCGCGAACATCTTTGGAAGCATCTGGATAACCCTATTTCGTGATGTTTGACGATTAGGCGGCCGATGCAGATTATTAGGGTTTCTCCCATAAGATGTGCCTTGTCGTGCAAGGAGGGAATCAGTTGAACTCTCGCAACTTGTTCGGAACGGTCATTTTCGCGCTATTCGTATTGGCAATGGGTTCAGATCGGAAGAGCGTCGTGTAGGGAAAGAGTGTAGATCTCGGTG
>CAZWNM010000511.1:0-2697 GCA_964635765.1 uncultured Planctomycetaceae bacterium
CTTGAAGGGAATTCTAATTGTCGCTCAAGGGAAAGAGTAGTTGTCGCCGAACACTCGTCGCTCGTGCGGCAATAGGTCAGCAGCGAATCGGCGGCGGCCAACGCTTGGTTGTAACGCTCGTACAACGCCGGATCGTCCGATTCGAGCTTGGCGACCGATTGCCGCCGCTTGGCCGCGTTCGTCGCCGTGGCGATCTCCGGGGCGGGCAACGAAAAGAACTCCCGCTCCTGCAATTTGATCCGTTCCCACGGCGGATTGCCGATCACGCAATCGAAACCCGGCTCGCGGGGGAACTCAGTGCCTACGGAATTGCCCTGGAATACGGCGGGAAAACGCTCGCGCCAATCGAAGCCGTCTGGATGCACCGCCGGGTCGTGAACCAGCGAATTGCCGTGGATGATGTTCTCCGACAGCTTTTCGAGCAATTGACCCGGCGCGGCCGAGCGAATCCACAGCGCCAGTTGCGTGATTTCGACCGCCTCGGGCGAGAGATCGACGCCGTAAAGATTTTCGCGCAGGATGAATGTCGGTATTTCTTGGGCAAGCGTTTTCGCGTTTTTCGCGCCCGACTTTTCAAGATGGCCGATGACTTCATGGTAGCGGGCTTCCAGCACGTCGTAGGCTTGGAACAAAAACGCGCCGCTGCCGCACGCCGGATCGACGATTTTCAGATTCCGTAAAATAGCCAGACATTTTTGCCAGTATTCAACGCCGTCGGGCGTCACACCGCGTCCGGCTTCCTCTTCGGAAACGCCGAACGCGACGGCTGCGGCCGCGAATCGCTCGGCGATCAATTCCTCGACCGTGTATTGCACGATCCGGCTGGTCAACTCCGGCGGCGTGTAGTAGGTGCCAAGCTGCTTGCGCTTGGCCGATTGCGGCATGGCGGCGTATCGGCTCGTCTTCTCGGCGTCGCCGAAGATGCCCGACGTTTTGAGCTTTTCCAACTCGGTGATCGACCGCTCGAACAGATGGCCCAGCACGTCGAGGTTGACTTCACCGGCGAAATCGTAGTTGCTGATCGAGCGAAAGAAGTTCGTCCAAGGCTCGTCGGGCAATTCCAGGTCATCGACTGCGTGCTTTGCGAATAGCCCGCCGTTGAACTTCGAGATGCCATAGGTTTCATTGCCCTCGTCGATGAAGCGGAACAAATCCTTGAAGCTCTGCCAGCGGGGATTCGTCGCGGAACGAAAACCGGCCACCGTGTACGCCTTCGGAATCGTTTTCTCCGGCAGCAGTTGCCGGTCTTCGCAAAAGGCGATGAAAATGATGCGGTCGAACAGGCGTTGGGCCATTTCAATCGCCTCATCGTGCGGGCGTTTTTGCTTGTGGTGCAATTCGGCAATCAGCGCGGCGCGATTGTCCGAATAGGCTTTGTAGAGTTCATCGCCGACCTCGCGCTGGCGTTCCGCCGACTTTTTCAACAACGCCACGGCCCTCGGCGGCCCGAGCAGCGATTGGTCGATCAAGCCGTGGCGTTGGAACAGCACGTAGAACTGCTTGAACACATCGAAGTCGCGCAACGATTGCAGCGTGAAATGCTCGTAGACCCGTTTCGTGGAAGACCGCTCGTAGAGGCGGAAGCTGACGATGTTCGAGACGATGCCCCAGCGGCACTCCGGCGGCATGTTGACCAGGTAATCCCAGCATTGAGCCACGGCGGTGCGCCCGTTGCTGCGGTCGCGGTCGAGGTGGACCTTCGGCCCCTTGAGTTCAATCACCGCCATCGGCTGGTGTTCCGACGACTGCCGAAAGAAGCCCAAAATCGCGTCCGGCGTCTCGCCGGCGATCTGGGGATGCTGCTCTCGGTGCCAAATCTCTTGTCCCTCGGTAAATCCGACGTATCCGAGCGCATCGCCGAACACCTCGGCCAAGAAATCGCCCTGCATCTGCGTTTCGGTGAGCTTGGCCAATCGGCCCGAGGTCTCCAAATCGGCCCATTTTATCAACACCGCATGGGCGGCCCGCAACACGCCTTCGTCGAGCCGCTTATCGTCGGCCGCGTCCTTCAGAAAACGCGACAAAATGAGCCGGTCCGTCTTCGGCTGACGCATCGCCACTGCGGAATCGACCGGAAAGAAAGTTTTCTCAACCATTTTCACAAAGGTAATCCGGGCGTTCGTGGCAAAAAGGGCGCCCGTTTTTCCACTCCGTTGGGCGACGATTCCTATACTCTACACTTTTTGCGTCGGCAGCGCAAGAGTGGCCGACTTGCACAAAAATGGATTCGGCGGCGGGTATAATGCGGCGGATTGCGCATGGGGAACGAGAAAAGAGCCGCCGGAAAAGAAAACCATGAAAACGACGCTGATTTGTCGTCCGAAAGCCGGCCACCGTTTTGACCTCATTCGGGGGCCGAAATCGAGCGACTGGACGAAAATCCGAAAAACGCCGAAATCATCGGAATTTGCCGGGAAAAATGCGATTTGTAGCGAGCGGCGGGCATCCGATGAATTCGAACAAAACACGCGCCATTTTGCCGATAATTACCGCCGCCCGTTTTTAGGTTGCCCTAACTCCTTGCCGCAAAACAACTTCCGAGGCCGGAAATATCGGGATTTTTCAAACGCACCCTAAACCCTTACGCAGCAATGAGTTAAGGTATAAAAAGGCCGATTGTCGAACGGATGCCGCCAAGGGGTGATGCGAGTCGGATCGCGTAACTCATTGCGGGACAAGCACTTGCGATTCGCCGGA
>CAZWNM010000512.1:0-2689 GCA_964635765.1 uncultured Planctomycetaceae bacterium
CACGCCGGGCTTCGGCAGCACGTGAATCCACTGCGTTCGGCCGCTTGGCAATTGTGAAAGCGAAGCATCGCCAGCCGACCCGACCACGGTGCGCTCGACGACGAGATCGGCCAGCAGTTCGTTGGCTAATTTTGTGACTTGTTCGCGGCTCAAGTCGCCTTGGATCAAATAGCCGCGTGCCGACGTGACGGCCAGCTTATCAGCCAGATACAATTCCGCGGCGGCAGCGGCCGTTTCGCGCGCGACGATATCCGGTTGTCCCGCGGCGGCGTAAATATCAACTTCCCAAAGCATCGGAGATTTTTCTTTTTTGACAGATATACAGGGAATGGTAAAGCGTATCATTGTACCAAATTGCCGCCGATTGGGAGCGGGGGGCGGAGCGGTGGAGACTGGGGATTGGGGGCGGGGGACTGGGGACGGGAGTATAGCGGCTTGCGGCGCGAGCCAAGGAGTTCGCCGCGGTTCAGATCGTCAGTTTTCAGCAAAAAGAGCTATTGAAATACCCCGCTTTCGGTGGTATGCTAACAACATGAACACGATACGATATGTCTATTGGCAAGACGAAGACATGTGGCTCGGCTACTTGGAAGAGTTTCCCGACTACATGACCCAGGGCGTCAACTTGGAAGAACTCCAAGAAAATCTTCGCGATATTTACGATGACCTGATAGGCGGGAAAATTCCAGGCGTCCGTCACGTCGCCGAATTGACGATTGCATGAAACGCCTCGACCTGATTCGCCAAATCGAAAAGCAAGGATGCCTGTTTCTCCGTCATGGCGGACGGCACGATTGGTATCAAAATCCCCAAACTGGCGTTTGGCAACCGATTCCACCACATGGCGAGATCAAAGAACCTCTTGCTCGCGGGATTCTGCGGAAACTGAAAACCACGTAGCTACAAACAATGACACTGAACCTTGTTCTGGAACGCAGCGACGAAGGCGGCTTCACCGTTACGGCACCGTCGCTGCCTGGCTGCATTTCGGAAGGGGATACGAAGGAAGAAGCTCTGAAGAACATTCGGGAGGCCATTGAACTTTACATGGAACCCATCGACGACGATCCATCGCCTGGAATGTTGGTGCAGGCATGAAAGAGAAGGAAATACCAACGGCGACCGGCGTTCAGATCGTTCGTGCCTTTCAAAATGCCGGCTGGGCTATGGTTCGCCAAAAAGGCAGTCATGTCAGGCTTCAGAAACACACGGCCGCCGAGACGCTGAAATTGACCATCCCGGCTCATCGTCCGGTCAAGAGGTCCACTCTCGCTCATATCTTAAAACAAGCCAATATTTCAGTGGATGATTTTTTGCGACTTGTTTAGTTTGCGTGGCAAGCGAGTTCGACCGTGGGATTTTGCCGTTACTACCGAAAGCGAGCCGCGTATAAATCGAGCAATTGGCGAATCATCTTCTGATATTGCGTGTGATTTTGTTTCGCTCGATTTTTGAAAAAATCTATCGTCGGCTTGCTTAGGCCAATGGTGACTTTCACCGTATCCTGCCGCAATGCAAGTTGGTCGGGCGGCGGAAGAAAGTCTTCCACCACTTCCATTTCCAACGGCTCATTTGTGTATTTGATTTTGCGTTTCATATAGTTTCCTGCCTTGACGCCAATATCCGGCGCCGATGATGCGAATAATCAAGCCTCGATACGTGAATCGCACGGTTACAATGCCTTCATCAACGCGTCCGATACAGTAATACCGCTGTTCCGTCTCGCTGTGTTTCAAATCGCGTGCGATAACGCGGTTTGGGTCTAAAAACGCTTGTTGGGCCAGCGCGAACGATACCCCATGTTTGCGCTCGTTTTCAGCCGCTTTTCGCTCGTCCCACTCGAACGTCGCTTTTGTCATGGCCGTTTGCTTTCCCAGCGAACGAGAGCCATATAAATTACCATATCATTATATGGCGACAATGTCAATACGCGGCGGCGAAAAAATCAACTTCCCAGCGCGTCGCGGTTCTTTTTCGCCAGCGTGAGGAAACGGGTCAGTTCTGCCTGGTTGTTGTCGCGGATGGCGCCGTGCAATGCGGAGAGACTCGCGCCGAATTGCTCAAGCGCGGTCAGCAGGTTATCGCGGTTGAGCGTGAAAATCTGCCGCCAAAGCTCGGGATCGCCGGCGGCAACGCGCGTCGCATCCAATAAGCCCGAGCCGGCAAAGCGAAAGAACCGCTCCGGCATCGCGGCGGCCAACGCGGCGGCGGCGGCGTGCGGCAAATGGCTCGTCATGGCCAACGCCCGATCGTGATCCTCCGGCGTCATCGAAACGACGATCGAGCCGAGCGATTGCCAAAAGTTTTCCAGAACATCGAAATCTTCGGCCCGGGTGTTCTTGGTCGGCGTGAGGATCGTAAGCCGGCCCTCGAACAGATCGGCAGAGGCGTTGGCCGGCCCGGCTTTTTCGCCGCCGGCCACGGGATGTCCGCCCAAAAAGCGGCAGCCGCGGGCCAATCCCGCATCGAGCGGCTCGACAATCGCTTGCTTCACGCTTCCGACATCGGTAATGAGCGTTCGTTCCGGGCAATGTTGGGCCGCAAGGCGAACGTGTTCGACGATCTGCCCGACCGGGGCGCCGACGATAATCAATTCCGCCTCGGCGACGCCTTTATTCAGGTCGATGGTGGTATGATCGACCGCCCCGATTTGGCGCGCGATGCGCAAACTGGCCTGGCGGTGACCGAT
>CAZWNM010000513.1:0-2678 GCA_964635765.1 uncultured Planctomycetaceae bacterium
CTTGATGTCTGCCGAAGAGACGCGATTTTTGTAATCGGTTTCTTCATCGACCGCATTGCCGCAAAGATGAAATATCCAAGTTTCGATATTTCTCTTGGGTGACAACGCCGCGATGCGTTCGTCAGCTTTGCGGCTTGATTTGCCGCTTTGCATGAGCGATTGTTCCAATTGCCGAAGGCGATCGGCAACCGACTGGTTATCGGCGTCGATGACCGCCACCAAACCGGCGCGAAGGTGGGGCTTGCTGCGAATCGCCTGGACTTCCGTCGGATAGGTTTCGATGACGAATTGCGATGCGGCCCCGCGGCCCGACGGCGAGATTTTTCCGTGAATGCGACGGTCTTTGATTCCGCGTTGAATCAGGAATCGTCGCACGAAATTGAGGTGCATGAGGTCTTCGCAGAGAACGACAACCTGGGTGTAGCGGTCAGCCATGTAGCCATCCCCTGGCGATGAGCTCGGAGAGGGGCAAGTCCGCGCCGTCTTGCTCCCCGATTTTTTTTACCCGTGTCGGTCCGCCCGATTGCCGTTCAAGCCAATAGCCAGCGTGCGCAGCGAGAAGATTGATGAGTTCAGGATGATGCGTGGCAATGATCGCCTGGCATCTTCCCTCGTCAGTCGCGTCGGAAAGCCGCATGAGCCAAGGCTGAATTTCCGGCAGGGCAAGATGGCTTTCGGGATGATCGAGGCAGATGGTATTTTCTTGGTCTACGGCACAAATGGCCAGGGCATAAAGGGCGATGAGCGTTCGCTGGCCGTCGGACAGTTCGCCGAAGCGATACTCCGCGACTTTTTCCACGGCATCGTCGTTTGTTTGAACAGCGAATTCTGCCCAGAGCATCCGCGATTTCTCACCAACAGTTTTCAACCGTAAAGAACGAAAACCATCAAGTACCTCATTTTTCAGCACCTCCGTCAACTCAAAAATTCGAGTCGGCTGATCTAGTACAAGATGTCTGTACCAAGCCGCAAAGTTTGACATGTCTCGGCCCGGGAAAACGTCTTCTGTTTTGCTCTCGGCAACCATTTTGTCTGGACTGATATGGAGCGACCACGCCATTTTCAGCCGTTTCTTAAACTGTGTGAATAACTTGTTTGTGTCGTCGTGGATGATGCCAATGCCGGAACGATTCTTATCCAGCATAAACTTTGCGCCAGCGACGCCACCATTATACAGACAACCGCCGTTATCGCCCGAAACATATATTGGCTGTTGATTGTGCGTCAACCGTTCACCTCTCACCCGGCATTGGTCGCGTTCGGCATCGTGTTCGATCTCAAGCCTATAGGTATATTTTCCCTCCTTGCCGCGGAGATCAATTTCAAACGTCTGAGTCTTGCGAGTGTCCCAACGACATAGGCTCCTGGTCGGGAACAACTTAACCGCCTCACTTCCCGTGCATACAAAATCCCTTATCAGCCGAATCACCTCCAGCACGGTCGATTTTCCGGCTCCGTTGGCCCCGAGAAGCAGGTTCATCGGCCCCAACAGTAGATCGAAGTTCACCAAGGTTTTGTAATTGTCGGCGTAGAGTCGCGTAATCATCGGAATGCCTCGCGGGCGATCAGGTTAGGAGACAACGTTGCAATTATACCACACGTTCGGGTGTTGTTGAAAAACGAGAAACGCCAGGACACTATTTGCCATGCCGGAGGCTATTGGCCTTTTCTTGCGATTTAGTTTTCCGAGGGATTTTCGCCATCTTCCTGCCTGTTTTCCTCCGGCTTCCCGTTCTCCTCTTTCTCTTCCTCCTTCGGCACGCGCTTCACCGCGACCAACGCGTCGTCGTCGTCGAGGCTCATGATCCGCACGCCTTGCGTGTTGCGGCCGATGATGCTGATGTCGCTTACCGCGACGCGCTGGATTTTGCCGTGCGCGGTCATCATCAACAACTCGTCTTCGTCGGATACGTGAACGATGCCGACCACCGGGCCGTTGCGATCGGTCGTTTTGATGTCGCGCACGCCCTTGCCGCCGCGACGCTGCGTGCGATAGCTCCGCTGCGAACTCTCTTCATGCTCCTCGCCTTCCGGCTCTTCGGTCGCGTCCGCCGTTTCCTCGGCCGCGTCCAACGCGTCTTCCTCGCCTTCGTCGCCTTCCGGCAATTCGGTTTCAAACTCCGTTTCCAGGTTCGGGCCAAACGGAGTTCTCTTGCCGTAGCCGTGGGCGCAGACGGTCAAGAGCGTGGCGTCGGGATCGGCAACGACCATGCCGACGACGGAATCGTCGCCCACCAGCCGAATGCCCTTCACGCCGCTCGAATTGCGGCCGACGGCGCGGGCGTCGGACTGCTTGAAACGAATGGCCATGCCGTGCGCGGTGGCCAACACCAGCTCGTCGCCAGGCTTGGCCACGACCACATCGACCAGGGCGTCGCCCTCGCGCAGCTTGATGGCGATGATGCCGGTTTTCATCGGGCGGCCGTACGCCTTGAGCGGCGTTTTTTTGACCAAGCCGCGTGCCGTCGCCATGACGAGATAATGATCGGGCTGGTCGAAATCGCGCACCGCGCGGCAGTCGGTAATCTGCTCGTCTTCGGTCAAGTTCAGCAGATTGACCACCGCTCGGCCGCGCGAATCGCGGGCCAATTGCGGCAAATCGTACACCTTGCGCCAATAGACCTTGCCCTTGTTCGTGAAGAACAGCAGGTAGGCGTGCGTGCTGGCGACAAACAGAC
>CAZWNM010000514.1:0-2676 GCA_964635765.1 uncultured Planctomycetaceae bacterium
GACGTGGCCCTGTTGTTCGAGGCCGAAAATCCGTCGCTTTTGGAAGGTCTTCTTATGGCCCAAGTGCAGTTGGCGGCAAGTAAAACGCCGACGGCCAAGGAGGAGGAAGGCGAAGCCGGTGGGCTGAAATATCACGGATTCCACTCACCCGACCGTGCGATCAGCAGCTACGTCGCACGCTCCGGCAACGCCGTGATCGTGACCAATTCGCTCGAACAACTCCAACGATTGGGCGAAACGGCCCAAAGGAAGACGCCGGCGATTGACTCGCTGCCGGAATACGTTTTCTTCCGCAATCGCTACAAACTCGGCGACGCGGAAGAGACCGGCTTTGTGTTTTTGAGCGATGCGACGATCCGTCGCTGGTGTGGCCCGCGTTGGCGAATCGCCACGTCGCGGCAAGCCCGCGATTTGGCCGTGCTCGCTGAACTGCAAGCGGCGAATCTCGACGCGCTGGTGAAAAAGACCATCGAGCCGGGCACGATTTATACCAATTTCATCACGGCCGACGTCGGAAAACTCACGCTCGACGCCTCGGGCGTTCGCTCCTCGGTGCAAGGTTCGCTCGATTTCCTGACGCCGATCGTTGAGATGCCGCTCGACCGAGTGACGCAATCCGAATCCATCGCTTACGGCCAATGGCGCGATGGCTATCAGCGCAATTGGAGTTGGGCGTTCGATCCGATTGCGCTACGCCTGACACTCGAAAAAACCCGGCTGGCCGCCGATCTGACCGTCATGCCGCTGATCCTCGGCACGGAGTATCGGGAGTTCGCCTCGCTTTCATCCGGCGCGAAGTTTGCGCCCGACGCCGGCGATCCGCACGATGCGTTGCTCCATTTCATTTTGTCGATCAATACGAAAGGGCCGCAGTTCCATCAGGCCGAGAATATGATTTCCACGATGTCGAGCGGCGTAACGCTCGGCTGGGTCGGCTCGTCGATCGCCGTTTACGCCGATGACGATCCGGTTTGGCAGGAATTTTCAAAAATTGCCTCGGAAAAAAACACCGAAACTTTCCTGCTCGACAATGTTCATCGCTTGCCGATCGCAATTCAAGTCGAAGTGTCAAATGGCTTCCGGCTGGCCGCGTTTTTGGCCGCCACGCGAGCTTGGATCGAGCAATCGGCGCCGGGCATGGTCGCGTGGGAATCGCTGAAATACAAAGATCAGCCTTATGTGAAGATTACGCCCACCGAACGCGCCAAGGGGCAAAACAAAGCAATGGAAAAGATCGCCGTCTATTACACTGCCTCCGGCGACGCCTTGGTGGTCACTCTGCACGAGGGCGTTTTGAAACGCGCGATCGATCGCCAATTGACCCGCCAGGAAGCCGCAAAAAACGGAGACAAAGCCACGGGAAAATCGGCCACCACCGACGGAAATGACAAGCAAAGGCCATGGCTCGGCTCCAGTGTCGGCCTGCAAGTGGATCGCAAGGCGATTGCAATATTCACCGGCGTCTTCGATGGCATGAACCGCGATGCGCGCCAATCGGCCATGCAAGTTCGGGCGTGGAGCAATTTGCCAATCTTGAACGAATGGAAGCGGCTGTATCCCGACCGCGATCCGGTCGAGGTGCATGAGCAAGTGTGGAAGATTCGCCTGATATGTCCCGGCGGCGGAACATACGTTTGGAACGAAAAGTTTCAGACGATGGAATCGAGCCTTTACGGCCATCCTGCCGAGCCGAAGGTTGGCCCGATCGAGGTGCCGTTGTTGAGCGATATTGCGGCCGGTTCGTTCGGTTTGACGTTCGAGCAGGACGGCCTTCGCGCCCGCGTTTCGTTGGAACGCGACGAGACGCCGAAAAAACAGTAGATACCCGCTCACCCGCGATTGCCTTGACAAACGTTCGCAAATATGCGAACATAATGATAGAGGTGATGATGCCGCAAACGCAAGTGGTATTTTACCGGGACGACGACGGCGCGGTTCCGGTTTTGGACTGGCTCGATACGCTTGGCGACAATGCCCGCGCGAAATGTTTGGTGCGAATTGAACGACTGAAAGAACTTGGAAACCAAATTCGGCGGCCCGAGGCGGATTATCTGCGAGACGACATTTACGAACTGCGAGTTAGTCTCCAAGGCATTCACCATCGCATCTTGTATTTTTTTCACGGGCGCGCTGCGGCAGTGCTTTCGCATGGATTGATCAAAGAACAGGCGGTGCCGCCCAAGGAAATCGAGTTGGCCATGCGTCGCAAACGGCGATTCGAGGCCGCTCCCAAAGCTCATACTTTCGGCGAGGATTAAAATGGCGAAGAAAGCAAACGGCGTGGCGAGAAAACAATCGACCGATGCGGCAGAGATCATTCACCGTCGATATTTCGCCGGCAGGGAGGACCAGTTGATTCTGCTCGAGGAGGAGCGAGCAAACGCAACAATTGCTCGGCAGATTTGCGAACTCCGCGAACAAGCCGGCCTAAGTCAGCGGGTGTTGGCGCGGCTGGTCGGCACTACCGCGTCGGTGATTTGCCGCCTCGAAGACGCCGACTACGAAGGGCATTCCCTGGCAATGCTGCGCCGCATTGCGAGAGCCCTCGATAAACGCGTGGAGATACGTTTTATTTCGGCCAGCCGAGGTGGTCTTGGAGCAACGGCGGTTGCGGCGGTTCGCACGCGAACTGGAACGGTTCCCAAGCAACGCACTTGCTCACAGCCCGTTCCAACG
>CAZWNM010000515.1:0-2674 GCA_964635765.1 uncultured Planctomycetaceae bacterium
TCTTCGTCCTGGCCATCGCCGGGCTGGAAGTGTTCGGCGTCGTGCTGGGCGGATACGCCTCCGGCTCGAAATGGTCGCTCTACGGGGCCATGCGCGAGGCCGCGCAAATGGTCAGCTACGAAATCCCGCTGGCCTTGTGCGTGGTCATTCCCGTGCTCATCTGCGGCACGATGGACTTGGTCGAAATCGGCAACCATCAGGCGGGCTGGATTTGGAATTGGCACATCTTCCACGATCCATTCACCTTCGCCACGTTTTTCATTTACGCGACGTGCGCGACGGCTAGCACGAATCGCGCCCCGTTCGACTTGCCTGAGGCCGAAAGCGAACTCGTGGCGGGCTTCTTGACCGAATATTCCGGCTTCCGCTGGGTGGTATTTTTCATGGCCGAATACCCCGCCATGTTCATGGTCGGCGGCCTCGGCACGATACTTTTCCTTGGCGGCTGGAACGGCCCGGCGCCGGTCGGAACATGGATTGCCTCCGGCGTCCACGCGGCCCTGAGCGGCGTCACGCCGGATCACGCCCACGCCGTCGATCAAATCTCGCTGTGGATCGGCAACCTGTTCGGCCTATGCAATTTCGTCGCGAAAACGGTGTGTTTCGTGGTTTGCATGATCTGGGCGCGCTGGTCGTTGCCGCGATTGCGCATCGATCAAGTGGTGACCACGTGCCTGAAATACTGCGTGCCGCTAGCCTCGTTCATGTTGGCCGGCGTCATTCTCTGGTGTTACTTTTTCCCAAGCGGCGTGGTTTCCGGCGTGCGGCATTGGCGGCATCCGACGGCGGTGCAACGGGAACTCGGCGATTGTCATTCTGAGCGGAGCGAAGAATCTCCTCTCGCATCAGATAGATTCTTCACTCCGCTCACAATGACAACGATCAGAATGACAACGAGTCACGCCACTCGGGAACAACGATTGGGTAGGCAACAATGGAACTAATCAATTGGAACAGCTTTTTCTTCCTGCTGCTGGCGGCCGTCGCCTGCTCGTTCGCCGTCGCGGTCGTGTTGGCCGGCAATATCGTGCGCATGGCGTGCTATTTGGTCGTGTCGTTGACGGCCGTGGCGGGCTTGTTCTTTTTGACCGGAGCCGATTTCCTCGGCGCGACGCAACTGATGGTCTACGTCGGCGGCACGATGGTCCTGCTGATCTTCGGCGTGATGCTCACCTCGCGCGGCCCGTTCGTTTCGATGAAAACCGGCGGCGGCCAGTGGATTTTAGCGTTGGTGGTCGCCGGCGCGCTGCTGGCTATTTTGATCCAAGCCGCCGTCAGCATTCCGACATGGGCCGGGCCGCGGAAACAGGACGCCGGCAGCGAATCGGTTGCGGCGGCCAACTCGATTTCGCCCGGTGCCACTGCTGGCTTGTCCAGCAGTGCGGGTGGAATCCGCGGCGAAAACACTGCTGGACAAGCCAGCAGTGGCACGCAGTTATCCCGAGTTTCCATCTCATCAAAAGCCGCGCAGCTCGGCCTCGGCCTGATGGGCGTGCGAACCGATCGGCTCGAACAACCCAACGCAATCCAACGCGGCGGAATGTCGGGCTATTTGCTGCCGTTCGAAATCATTTCCATCCATCTCGTCGTGGTGTTGATCGGCGCGGCGTATCTCGCCCGATCCCGCCGCGACGTGGCGGCGAAACCGAAAAATCTGGCGGATGAAGAAACCTCGCGAGCCATCGATTATTTATTGAAGACACTGCCATGAGCTTATTAACCGAACCCGTCGGCCTGTCGCATTACCTCGTGGTAGGCGCCATTTTGTTCGTCTGCGGCGTGCTTTGCATGGCCACGAAACGAAACATTTTGGGCGTGCTGATGGGCATTGAATTGATCTTGAACGGAGCGAACCTCAATTTCATCGCCTTCGGCTGCCCGGCGCTTCGGGCCGACGGCGCCGACGCGATCGGACTCGACGGCCAGATGATCGCGTTGTTCGTCATCGTGTTGGCCGCCGCCGAAGCCGCCGTCGCGCTGGCCATCGCGTTGAATTATTACAACACCCACGTCACCGTGGACGTGGACCAGGGGAATGAGTTAAAAGGATGAGCGACGTCGCATTTGCACTACCTCTGTTGTTGGGCACGGCATGGCTGCTGCCGCTGGCCTCGTTCGTGCTGATCTTGCTGTTCGGCCCGCGAATGGGGCACGCCGGCCGTCGGGCTGGGCACGTGGCTACGTCGGCCATTCTCGCGTCGTGCATTCTCTCGTTCCTTTCGTTGGGGCTGTGGCTGCTTTACAATCCGATCGTGCCCGAGGGGCACGGCATCGCGTCCGTCGCCGCGATTTCCGGCCAGTGGTACACGCTGGCCCAATTCGGCTCGCTGCAACTGACCATCGGCTACTACATCGACTCGCTAACGCTGGCGATGTTTTGCATGGTTTCGCTGGTGTCGTTGTGCATCCACGTCTATTCGTTTGGCTACATGCGCGGCGAGCTTTCCGACGTGATCGACGCCGACGCCCCGTTGGCCGACGGCCGGCCGTTGCGTCGTCGCGGCCGCTTTTGCCGCTTCTATCAATATCTGTCGCTGTTCTGCTTCAGCATGTTGGGGTTGGTCATTGCCGGCAACGCGGCGATGGTGTTCGTGTTTTGGGAACTGGTTGGCATCTGCTCCTATTTGCTGATCGGTTTTTGGTACGAGCGGCAGCGGGCCAGCAACGCGGCCAA
>CAZWNM010000516.1:0-1803 GCA_964635765.1 uncultured Planctomycetaceae bacterium
GTCGCAAGCGGACATCGACAGTGGAAACGCCGGCGGCGGAAATGTCGGGTCTGGCGCGAGAGGAGCGTTGGCGATCGGCGACACCAGCACCATCAAGAGTACCGTGTTTATCGGTGGTATGAACGTCGTGTTCGGGCCTTATAGTGATCGTGGCGACCCGACGCCGATGG
Organism: uncultured Planctomycetaceae bacterium; assembly: GCA_964635765.1. Lineage (GTDB taxonomy): Bacteria > Planctomycetota > Planctomycetia > Pirellulales > Thermoguttaceae. Next base: position 171 of record CAZWNM010000516.1, read on the forward strand.
ATACAGGTTTTACGGCACAGCAGACTGTCAACTCAGCCCAATATACAACGAGTGCTACCAAGAAGACCGACCTCGACCTGACGGTTGATTTCCCCACGCCGACGCCACCAATCTCCGTGTCGTTCACGGACCCGGCTCTTTCGTTACCAGGGTCAACGACGCTCAACATCAATACCACGAACGTGACCGATGGCACGAACAGCGCTCCGCTTTCAAGCGTGATTGCTGCTGTAAATCCACAAAAGCAAATCGTACTTGGTTCCGTGCTTCACGTACAGGATAGCAGTTCCAACACGGGTGACTTTACGATGAAATGCGATGTTGCTGGAACTCTGAATCCCGATGGCACGGTCAATACGCCCGGCGTGTTTGGTGCGAAGATAGCTTTCTTGGAAGATGACACCCAAACAAATAGTTGATTGGTTCTAGTGATTGACACCAGGTTAGGAGAAATGATTATGGCCGATTGGATTAAGGGGGCGATCGAACACAAGGGCGCTTTGACAGCGAGGGCTAAGGCTGCGGGAATGACCGTCAGCCAGTATCTCGAAGTCCCGCACAAGAGTCCCGTCATCAAGAAGGAAGTCGCTTTGGCGAAAGTCCTTCGTGGCCTTCCCCATAAAGGCAAAAAATAGTGGAAGGCGCGTTTACTTGGCTTAACCAGATGATTGAAGCGCTCGGCCGCTTCATCCCGCGGATTATAATAGTTCGAGCTACCCACGGTGGCGTCCGATGGCGCAGGGGCAACATTGTTAAGCCCCTCGCGCCCGGACTCCACTGGTACTGGCCGATCACCACCGAAATCGAAGTGATCGTCACGGCGCGTCAGACCCTTGCGATCCCTGACCAAGTTCTGACGACGAGGGACGGCAAGAAGGTCACGGTCAAAACTCTCGTCGTCTACCGCATTCCCGACGTGGTGCGAGCAATTGGCCAGCAAAACTGGGACATTGACTGCACCATTACCGACCTGACGCAAGCCGCCGTCGTGTGCGTAATTGCTACGCACTCTTACGACGAAATTGTGGTGGGCATCCGCGACGACTCGTTGACGAAGACGTTGACCGTCGGCGTCCGTAAAGAGTTGCGGAAGTTCGGCGTGCATATTTCTAGGTGCCGTCTCGTGGATTTTGCCGAGTGCAAGGTCTTCAAACTGTTGACTTCGATGCCAGGCCGTACCGGAATGGCTTCAACGCAGATGTACCTATGATAATTTCATTCCCAGAACTGCGACAGGTCAGCGATTACGATTGCGATACGATCTCATTCGCCGTGATGCCGGCCTTTGCCCACCTCGGTTTGTTCACATGGACTAGATTGCTCGTCGCAGCGTTCTACGTGTTGGTGTGCATCGCTATCAGCGGGCCGAAATTGCCGTTGTCAGCGGCTTTGAGGGCTTTGAGGTAGTCGCTACGAATGGGACTCTCTTGTCCGATGCTCTCGGGCCAGGAAATAGGCGTCATCTTGTGACGTTTCAGCCAGATGTCGGCCAGCAAGCGTGCCCAGCGGCCGTTGCCATTCGAGAACGGATGAATCCAGACCGCTCGATGATGAAGCCACACGGCTTGCTCAAGCAGCGACTTTTCAGATTTTTCCCAACACGGAAGATCACGAGTTAAGGCAAGCACTTGCT
>CAZWNM010000516.1:1813-2667 GCA_964635765.1 uncultured Planctomycetaceae bacterium
GGAAATCTGACGCCAGGCGACGCCGAGATTCAAGTTCTCTTGCCGCGGCTGACCCGCCCATGTCCACACGTCACAAAACATCTCTTCGTGGAGGCGAAGGAGCCATGCGTAATCAAATGGCGCAAGTCTTTTGCTTGGCACGGCAGCCAAATACTTGAGGTAAGCCTTATTGATATTCCGGGCTTCGGCCTGGCTCAACTCACGCCGCGTCGTGATGCTGCGGTCCTTGAGGTGCGACGGGTCTATGGGCGTTTCGCCAGGAATTGCTCGCCAATCGTCTATAGGCTCCATAGTCGCCGCCTCGTGCCTGCCATGAGTTCATGCACGGTCTGCTTGACCAGTTGCCGGCGGACATCCGCATCCACGGCTTGCGACTCCAGTGCGGATGTCCCCTGAACCATGCGCACTATGTCTTCGGCTTTGGCTTCTGCTTGTCGCTCTGCAAAAGCCTGTTCGTCGGACGTGCTTTTTAGCTCGAAGTCCATTCCGAGCGCCCGTGCAACTGCCGACAGGGCTGCGTACCTGGTATTTTCCCCGCCGTCGCGGAGTATTCTCTGGACGGTTGGTAGCGAAACACCACTACGCAACGCGAGTAGTTGGCAACTCATCCGAAGCGCCTTACGCCTCCGTTGCATTTGTGCGGCAATTCCAGATTGCGACTGTTTCGTAGCAGCCATGATTCCCTCAAAATCCTTTACAAACGACTATCTCTTCATTGGTAATTGTATCGACTAAATACTGTTTGTCAAGAACAATTATATCATAAATGACACAAGTTTGACGCAACTCATTGCAACAGTAAGACTTATGAGCAATTTCTAAACCAAGTCAAAATTCACCCAAATTGAGGGTTT
>CAZWNM010000517.1:0-2664 GCA_964635765.1 uncultured Planctomycetaceae bacterium
ACTAGGGAAAACGCTAGTTCCTGATCTCTAGCCCCTAGTCCCTAGCCTCTAGCCCCTATTTTTGTCATGGGTCGTTTTACCGCTAGCAAGAAAACGCTTCGCCCGGACCCGAAGTTCGGTTCGGTTTTGGCAAGTAAATTTACGAATTGTTTGATGTGGGACGGCAAGAAGAGCGTCGCCGAGAACGTGTTCTACGATGCATTGGAGTTGATCCGCGAGAAGGTGAAAGACGCCGAGCCGATCGACGTTTTCACGCAGGCGTTGGAAAACGTGAAGCCGAACATCGAGGTCCGCTCGAAGCGCGTCGGCGGTGCGTCGTACCAAGTGCCGATGCAAGTCAGCCGCAATCGTCAGCAGTCGTTGGCGATTCGCTGGATTTTGGGCGCGGTTCGAGAGAAGAAAGGCCGTGCGACGAGCGAGAAATTGGCCGCCGAGTTATTGGCGGCGTACAACCGCGAGGGCGCGGCGATGACGAAACGCGATAACGTGCATCGCATGGCCGATGCGAACAAGGCGTTCGCCCATTTCGCTTGGTAGCCGAATCCATCGATTTTTTGAAACGCCGCGTCGGCTCACCCCCCCCTGCTGACGCGGCGTTTTTTTGCGCGGACGGCGAGTTGCTCGACGCTCATGGATTCAGAAGATTCGGACGTCATCATGCACGACTTCACAAAGCTTTCGTGGCAAGCGGTCTTGGCAATGTCGCTGCTTGCCGGCCGAACTGCGGCCGCGCCGCTGACGGTCGAACTCGACAATGCCAAAGACGTTGTCTTCGTCGGCGCCGTCGAACGTTGGGACTCCGACGGCAATCATCGCGCGGCGCCAGACCCCAGCGCGAAGATCGACGCGCCCATGGTTGACGCCAAAGCCGTTCGAGCCGACGGCAGGACTGGCCGCTGGGTGTTCAACGTTCTGCCACGCGGCACGTACGATTTGGTGATCGTGACCGCCGACCGCCGCCGCATCGAAGGTTTTTTTTATCCGCCGGTGAAGGAATTGGACCCGGCGTTTCCGACCGACGCCTCGACTGACGATGAAACCCGCGAAACGATCACGGGCGACATCCAAAAATCGCAGCACTACGAAAATATTGTCGAACCGTTATATATGGGCGGCGATCGAGAAAAGAAAGCGGTTCGGGCGCTGGTGATGCTCATCCGCGACAAGCCGACGAGTTACGAGGCCGATTCGCCCGGCGCGGCCACGATCCGCCACGAGATTTGGCAATACTCCTGGAATTACGGAGCGTGGCAAAAGGAAAAGCGGACCAAGGTGTTGGACCGCCTGCTTTTGCATCGCGATGAATTGCATCGCTGGACGTGGCTTTGGGAGCCGAAGCTCGGCGGAATTGAAGCGACCGGCGAGCCGAAGACGATCCGCTATCGCCTGCCGTCGGCCGACGACAAAACGCCAAACGGCTTGCGGCCGGCGACGAAATAACTAGCCGACGATTTCTTCCGGGCGGAAAAAAATCGCCATCTCACGCGCGGCCGATTCGGGACCGTCGGAGGCGTGAATCACGTTCATCTGCTGGCTCGAACTAAAATCACCGCGAATGGTGCCCGGCGCCGCGTTCAGTCCGTTGGTGGCCCCGGCCATGTCGCGCGTCACGCGGATCGCTTCCGGCCCTTCCACAATCACCGCCGCCGCCGGACCGCTCGTGATAAACTCCTCAAGCTCGGGATACCACGCCTTCCGAACGTGTTCGGCGTAGTGCCGCCGCGCAACGTCCGGCGTGATTCGCATCAATTTCAACGCGACGACCTTCAGCCCCTTATCTTCCAATCGGCTGAGAATTCGTCCCATCAGCCGTCGTTCGACGCAGTCGGGCTTGAACAAAACTAGTGTGCGTTCCATGCTCATCCTCGCTTTTTTTGACTCGTCAGCAGAATTTGTGGGTGGAAATGGGCTGGGTTAGCCGTGTTGGCGTGCGTTTTTGAGGCACAGCAGGGCAAATGAATGAGAAACTGAAGGGAAGCAAAAGGCCCTGTGAAAGCCGCGTTGCCCACAGGTCATCTGCTAGCCCTGGTCTGGGTATCCCTCGTCGGGCTGCTCGCCAGCAGAGTCCGACTCCGTTTTGCCAGACGGAAATAGTATATCGCAATGATGGGACAATAGAACAGGTGTATCCCGCGAGGTTTTCGGACAAAGATTGGTTTGCAATACGACTCTTTAGGAGGCAAGCCGGAATGCAACTGAACACTATCCTCCGATTTTCGGATGGCCTCTAAAGCAAAATCCAATTTTTTGCGACCTCCGGATGAGACAGGGCTTGGCAGGACGAAAAGTCGTGTTAGAATAGGCGAAATGACCGCCAAGGAAGGTGCATAGTGCGTTGCGGCAAGTGGGGGTTATTGATACGTAAACAAATGATATTCAAAAATACAAATAATGTCGATCGCTGCCGACCGAAAAACTCCTGTTTCCCGGCCTCCCGTTGGTTGGCCTCCCGACATTTTTTTCTGATCTCCACTAGCTTTCGTGCCGCATGAAGAAGGCCGAATAGGTTTTTCCAGACGTTTTTATTGTTTTCACAATGGATCAGCCGGGTGGAATGCGTTTTGTTGGTGTTATTTTGGGCGGCTAGCTCAGTTGGTTAGAGCGCCATCCTCACACGGTGGAAGTCGCACGTTCGAGTCGTGTGCCGCCCACTTCCAAGACCCG
>CAZWNM010000518.1:0-2660 GCA_964635765.1 uncultured Planctomycetaceae bacterium
AGTACGAAATACCAATTCTGTGCTTGTGCCAGTTGAACAGGCAGGCCGACGGCGACGAAGCCCCGCGATTGTCTCAGTTGCGCGAATCGGGCGCGATCGAACAAGACGCCGATGTAGTAATTTTTTTGCAACGGCATGAGCCGAAAGACGGCGAAACGCACAACGCGATTTTGACGATTGCCAAGAATCGAAACGGCGAAACCGGGCCGCTACGGCTGGACTGGGACGCGGCGCGAACGCGGTTTTCAGTACCGGGTCATGCCGAGTTTTCGGAGTATCGCGGAGATTCTTGGTAAGGGAAAATTATTTCCCGGGAAATGGAAAACAAACCCGCCTTGCCCAAGCCTCATGGCAGGGCGGAAAACAAAACGAGGCATTTTGGAGAAACGAAGATGAACGAAACCGAACGACAGACCGCAATTGAGAACTTCGGCGCGGCCGTAAAAAGGGAAATGGCCCGCAACAATTCGAGCCGGCTTGAGGCGACTCAGACCGCCGTAAAAAAGAATCCCCAATTGCACGCCGCTTTTTTGCGAGCCACGCATAAGGCGTATCGCAAGCCGGCCGACAAGTAGCTTTCCGTCGGCACAACCCTTTTTAGGAGTTTTTCAGAATGGCACTTCCAACCCCAGCCCAGATTTTCAACCAGCCGAATCGGTATTATTCGGTTCTGGACTTGGCCAAGCTGTTCGATGTTCCGTGTCACACGATCGAGGCCATTTTGGACCCCGACCCGCGCGGCGTCGAGATTTTGCGGCAGATCGAACTTGGCCGACTCAACCCGAGCGGTATCACTACGGCGACGCTGGCCGTTTTTCAAGCAACGAATTCCAATTAACCCCCCACTTTACACAAGGACTATTTTTAGATGAGAACGAAACACCCAGTACCCGCCGACTATCTCCTGCCCGGCGAAGACGAAGACGGCGGCGTTGCTGTAATGGACGCCGACGAAGAGCAATCCGAAAAGGCCATCGCCGCGGCACCCGACATTTTAACGGACGCCGAGCGCGTCGTCACGCTGGCCGATGTTGTGAATCCGCCGAGGCACTACCTCACAGAGGAGTTGCCGTCGCTTGTCGTAGGATTGAATCTCGCAAAACTCTCTGCGCGGCACGGCCTGCCCCATATCTCCGGTTCAGACTTGTTGCGGTTTATCGAAATTCAGACGCGCGAAGGTGGCGCACCTTGTCAGCCTTCCCCCGAGGCGGTCCAGCGAGTGTTAGCCGCACGCCGCGCCGTCAAGCGTGAAAAGGTTAAGGCAGACCAAGCGGCAATCAAACAAGAGGCCGACCGGCTTGCACGTCCAGGCATTGGCGCATTAGAGGCGGCTAAGCAACGGCTGGCCGACAACCAAGCCGCCGACAAGTCCGCTTGGGCGAGCGCCGCAGCGGAAAACCAGGCGGCGTATCTGTCCACGTTGTGCCGAATGCTGGCCGGCGAGGAAATTTCGGCGTACGAACTTTCGTCGGTCCATGACGCCCTTGGTTATGACGCGGCACGCGTGCAAAGCGACCTCGAATTGCTCACCGAGGCACGCGGGCTAGTTGCGGATATTGCCGCAATTCCCGAGCGTCGCCTGCTTGCGGCCGATGCGACGCGCGAGCTTGCGGAGTTGGAGACTCGACATCGCGCCGAACTTGAGGCCGCACGCAAGAAGTACTTTGCCACTCGCGGCGGTGGAAGTGATTCGATCAACCGCCTGAAAACGCTGGCCAAGCGACGGCCGGAATTCTTCGTTGTGCATGGGGCGGCCATTCAATTGGCAAAGCCGGAACTGGAGGCGGTATAGCGTAAGGCGGAAGTGCTGAGCGGCGGGCGGCTTGAATCGGGCTGGCACCGCCGTGGAGACGCGAATACCTTGACGGCTCCTTCAGCCTGTTCGCGTTTTGATCGGCATGAGGCATAGGCCGAGGCACGCCACCCGGCCTATGCCGCCCGCCTGCTGTATTTTGGGCGGGTCCTTCCCGGGGTGGGGGCCAAAGGGCTAGCCGCCGGCTATCTTTCGACTTTTATACACACGAAAAACCCATTTTATCCACAACAACTATGACCAGAACAAGAAAACACGACGGGGGCCGCTGTAGTAGCCTGCCCGAGGCCGCAACGGCTCTTGGCCTATCGGAGCTTGCCCTTAAACTCTTCGCTATGGCTGGTTGTCCAGGCGGCATGGAGCAGCTTGCCTTGCGAGTTGACAATGCCGCCGACTTGGCCGCCGAGTTTGGCATCAATAGATCGACCGTCCATCAGTGGCAAAAGGAAGACGGGTTTCCCCAGGCCGACACAGACGGCACTTTCGACGTGGGGGCCGTTCGCCGTTGGCGCGTAGCACGCCCGAACCCGCCCGACACGATGATTGTCGGCAGTAGGGCCATTGCTCAGGTTGGACGACCGAGCGGCGACCTTGTGCGGTGCATCTTCCGTTGGCTTCGTTGCGAGTTGCCTTGCACGATGATAAAGGCCGTTGCCGAGATCGTCGATGAATCGGCACCGGACGCCACGGCCGAAGAGAAAACCGCCGCGTCAAACGCCATGCTTTCGATCATTGGCCAACATACCGCCGTTCTCCGTCTCACCGAGGCCGACGTGGAACTATTGCTCCGCGATTGTGCCCACCTAATCTAACCATGCCAGACTGGACCGACACACTACCGACGATG
>CAZWNM010000519.1:0-2659 GCA_964635765.1 uncultured Planctomycetaceae bacterium
GCCAGGTCTTCTTGGTCGCTCTTCAAGGCGTTCTGCTGCGAATGGAGTTCCGACCATTACGATTCAAGCTGGCCGCGTTGTTCATCGCTGGCATGTCGAGCGTTTTAGCATTCCGCCAGCCACGCGCGGCGTTCTTCGGCCAAGACGTTTCGCTGGCTCGCCAGGTCTTCTTGTTCATTTGTCAAGACATCTCGTTGATTCGCCAAACCTGCTTGTTCGGCGGCCAACGCATCGCGCAAAATGTCCAATCGATTTCGCTCGGCCTCCAGCTCGACCAGTCGGACGACAAGCCGGGTGCGTTGCTCCTCCACATCACGCCGGACTTCCTCATCGCGCCGGGCTTCTTCCTCGCGCCGGGCTTCCTCTTCGCGCCGGGCCTCTTCGTCACGACTTTCCAGGCTTGGGAGCGGTGTTGCGCCGATCTCCAAAACTTCCAGTTCGATCGGTCCGATGCCGAGCCGATCGCCCGGTGAAACCGCGGCGTCGGTGAAGAACTGGCGATTCAGCAGCGTATCGGGCGACCAACATCGCACGACCGCGCCGGCTTGGCCGCGGAGGATGAGGCAGTGCAACGGCGCCACGCCGCGTGCCCGAAGCCGCAGGGTGCATCGAGGGCCGGAGCCGATGGTGCATTTTTCCGCTTTCAGGCGCACGATTTGGCCGCTGCGCGAAGGGCCGACGACGCGCAGGACTAACTCCCCGGCGGTGATGGCGATTGGATGGATAGGCCATTGAGTTGGAGCCGTCGTAGCGATCATGGTCCTAAGCCGTTTCAGTGGAAAACGCACTACTTCACGCGGTTGGAACTGAGACGTTCTTCCCCGCGGGAAAAATGTCGCATCAGCGCCCGCGCAAGCACAAAACCCCCTAATGGGTTTAGCTTACGCTGAGGGAATGGTCAAAATGGGAAAGCGGGTAGCCCGAAAAGTCCGTCGGATTATCGAAAAACGGCTGTATATCTTTGCCGGATTTGACGATTATCGGATAGCAACGCGGGAGCGACATGTTGCATGGCCCCGAACCGGGGTTCTTGTGGCAGCTTTGGCAGTCGATCGGCGCACGCTTTGCGGAGTCGATTAGGCAATTTTTACACGTGGACGCCGCTATCGGCGGCCGAAATATTCTGCGTATTTTTAGACCGCGGACGGTCGATCTGCGTAGTATATTTTGGTTGCAGATGAGGGGCGTCCCAAAGGAAGATGGAATGCCACACGGAATGATTGGGGCCAAAACAACAGTATTTTCAGCAGAGGAGGGGTCCTAGCGGCCATCCTGGGGGAAGGAGCCTTCAGGGCGACCTACGTGGGACGCCGAGGTGAATACCCTATGAGCCGCAAAGACGCAATCGTGAACATGCACCAAATTCTTGTAATGCGCCGTGATGCGTTACGTAAGGCTCTAGCCGGCGACTTGAGCATGCTAAAGGAATTGCGTTCGCAGACTTCCGGCGACGTGGTGGACGCCGCTCTGGATTCGGTTCAAGACGAAATCAGTTCGCAGTTGGCCGAGGTCGAAAGCCGCGAGCTTGCCCGGATTGAATACGCCTTGGAGCGGATGGACGAGGGCCAATACGGCGTTTGCGAAGGCTGTGGCGAGAACATCCCCTTGGCGAGGCTTAACGCGTTGCCCTACGCCACGCATTGCATTACGTGCCAGCGCGAAGCCGAACGGCAAGGCGGCGGCGGGTCGAACGATGTCGATTGGGGTCGCTTGTTGGACCCCTCGAACGACGTCGATATGTCGATCAACGACGTCGAATTAGACGTGTCCTAGCGCTTGCTTTGACGCAACAGGCAGCTATACTGGAATAATGGATTCCACGTCCCTAACTGCCCCAAAGCAGCCTGGCGAACATCGAAAAGCGGACGACCGCAAGCCGCGGGCGTTCGTTTTTCGTTTTTCCACGCCTTGCTCCAACAATCGCCCCCTTATGTCCATGCGCCGGTGCCTTGCCGTCTGCCCGCCTTGCGTCGTCCTTTGCAATATCTTGGCCTTTGCCTTTAGCCGGGCGTCGTTGGCCGCCGATCCACCGTCGCAGTCGCCGGCCCTGCCCGCCTCGCTCGAACGCTCCGCCGACGCCAAGCCCGAACAGCGGGCCGAACTCCGACGCGAGCTGGAACGCCAAGCCAAAGCGATGGAGGCCCAATCGAACGTCGTCAAGCTCGTCGCCAAACTCGTCGGTCCGTCGGTTGTCCACATCGAGGCCGAGATTCCGCCCGAGGCCAGCCTGCAATACGGCAGCGGCCGCCACGTCGAAGAAGCCGGCTCGGGCGTGATCGTTGAAATGCGAAAGCATCTCTATGTGCTGACGAATCGCCACGTCGTTCGCGACGCCGCCGTGACGGCCATCAAAATCCAATTGTCCGACGGCCGCGTCATTCATCCGCAAAAAGTTTTGGAAGACGCCGAAACCGACGTGGCGGTGTTGGCCGTTTCCGCCGACGATTTGGCGCCCGCTGCGTTGGGCGACAGCGATCCGATGCAGATCGGCGATTTCGTGCTTGCCGTCGGAAGCCCCTTCGGTTTGAGCCACTCGGTCACGTTCGGCATCATTAGCGCGAAGAACCGGCGCGACCTTCGGCTGGGAACTTCCGAGGTGAAGTATCAAGATTTTCTGCAAACCGACGCCGCGATCAATCCCGGCAATAGCGGCGGCCCG
>CAZWNM010000520.1:0-2651 GCA_964635765.1 uncultured Planctomycetaceae bacterium
ACTGCATGTTGGAGGCGGGGGCGGACCGGCAAGCGGTCGTCGTGGCCGTCGGCGGCGGAGTGGTCGGCGATCTGGCTGGATTTGTCGCGGCGACTTATGCGCGCGGCTTGCGATTCCTGCAAGTGCCCACGTCGCTGTTGGCCCAAGTCGATAGTTCCGTCGGCGGCAAGGTTGGCATCGACCTGCCGGAAGCCAAAAACATGGTCGGCTCGTTTTGGCAGCCGCTTGGCGTGCTGATCGACACCGACGTGTTGGCCACGTTGCCCGACCGCGAGTTTCGCAACGGCTTGGCTGAAGTGGTGAAATACGGCGTGATTCTCGACGCCGATTTGTTCGCTTTTTTGGAATCGAACGCGGCAGCCGTTTTGGCCCACAAGCCGGATACGCTGGCTCACATTATCGCACGCTGTTGCCGCCTGAAGGCCGATGTGGTTGAAAAGGACGAGTACGAGGAAACGGGCCTTCGGGCGATTCTCAATTTTGGCCATACGTTCGGTCATGCCTTCGAGACGCTTTCCGGCTATGGTACGCTTCTGCACGGCGAGGCGATTGCGATCGGCATGGTGTGTGCCGCGCGATTGGCCGAACGGCTTGGCCGCGTCAATACGGCGTTTACCGCTCGACTCCGTTCGCTTCTGAAAACTTTCGGGTTGCCGGTCGAAACGCCGAAGTTGGAATCCGAGAAAATCCTCGATGCGATGATGCACGACAAAAAAGTTGTCCACGGCCGGCTGCGTTTCATTTTGCCGACTTGCATGGGCCATGTCGAATTGGTCGGCGACATTGCCGAGAACGACGTTTCGGCCGCGTTGGAAGAATAGATTTTTAAGACTTTCATCGAATCAGGGCGATGGAGAAACAGACATGGACGGCAAGATAGTCAACGCAATAATTTGGCGTGTTCTTGCGGTCTTTGCGGCTTTTATCGTCGGTTGGATCATCTATATGATTGCGATGATTTTGACGGTTTACGACGGCATTCTCTCGATGATTTTTCAGCCGTTCATGGCTATAATTTGCAGTGGCATCGTCGTCACTATGACCGTATTAGTAGGGCTCGTTCTTAAACTGCCGCTGCTTTCCCGCTTGTGGACGGCTACGCCCGCGTTGGCGATTGCCATGATCGCAGGCAGTTTGTTTTTGCTTTGTTTTGGCTCCCAATTGGGAATCGTCGAAACGTACACCGACCCAGAGACGCATCACTCTTTCCAAGGACTGCATTCCGTCGTTGCCTTGAGCGCGTATTTTGCGATACTATTCGCTATTGCAAATTGGCCGTTCCGAACGGCAACACCGTCGCAAACCGATAAAATGAATACTTGACCAACGGCTCCTCCGTGGGGTAGAATACCGTTAGTGGTGCAAGCGATTTGGAGGTAATAGACCATGTCGATACAATCCGACCAGCCGGGTTCTTTTGGGGCGGCTTTAGATATTGTTGGTTTGTTGTCCGCTGACGATCAGCTCGCTCTGGTGGACATCGTCAAGCATCGTTTGGCGGAGCAATCGCGACGGCAGATTGCGGCTGACATTCAGGAAGCCCGCCGTGATTTCGCCGAAGGCCGTTGTGTCCCCGTTACCGTGCAACAACTCAAGGATGAGATTCTGTCGTGAAACGACGCCTGATTCGTTCCAATTCGTTTATTCGAGGCGCGAAACGTCTGGCGAAGAGAGACGGTTTGGCTGTTGAGCAGCTTTTTACCGCCCTGGCCCTACTAGAAGAAGACGCTTTTCATCCTCGACTCAAAACCCACAAATTGCAAGGTGAGTTGCAGGGCGATTGGGCATGCAGATTCGGCTATGATTTGCGGATCATTTTCGAATTCGTGAACCTCGAAAGCCACGAAGCAATTCTGTTGCACTTGTTGGGAACGCCCGACGAGGTGTATTGAGATCGTCAATGACCGAAAGACTTTTTATCGGTGTCTATCCGTGTTCATCCGTGGCTTCTTTCCTCTGCGTCTCCCTGGTAATTCTTCCGCGAGATTTATATGCCGGAACTTGACAGCAACAGCACGGATGCCTCTTCGCAAGACGATCTGCCCGATACGCTTCGCCTTTGCCTCATTTCCGGCGTCGGGCCGCGAACACGAAAATCGCTCTTGGAGTTCTTCGGCTCGGCCAAGGCCGTGTTGGCCGCGCCGATGAGCCAACTGCGCGAAGTGGAAGGCGTCGGGCCGAAACTCGCGCACAAAATCGCCGATGCCGATCACGACGTCGATGTCGAGGCTGAAATCGCCCTGTGCCGAGAGCACGGCATCGACATCGTCACCGAAAACGACGCCGCGTATCCTCGCGCGCTCCGCGAAGTTTACGATCCGCCCGGCGTGCTGTTCGTTCGCGGAAAGATACTGCCGAACGACGCGCTCAGCATCGGCATCGTCGGCACGAGGCATGCCACGCCATACGGACTGCGCCAGGCCGAACGGCTCGCCGGCGGATTGTCTCGGGCGGGCCTCACGGTCATCAGCGGCTTGGCCCGCGGCATCGACGCCGCGGCGCATCGCGGCGCTCTGGCGGCCGGCGGCCGAACGCTCGCCGTGCTGGCCGGCGGCGTGATGAACATCTATCCGCCGGAACACGAAAAGCTGGCCGAGGAAGTCGCCGCCCACGGCGCGCTGCTGAGCGAAGCGCCGCCGCATTCGGAGCCG
>CAZWNM010000521.1:0-2648 GCA_964635765.1 uncultured Planctomycetaceae bacterium
CCTCGGCCGGCACGGGCAAAACCTTTCAGTTGAGCAATCGCTTTTTGGGCTTGGTGTTCGCCGGAACGCCGATCGACTCGATCCTTGCAACGACCTTCACCCGCAAGGCCGCCGGCGAAATCCTTGATCGCGTGCTGTTGCGTCTCGCCGAAGCATCGCTTGACGCCGCCAAGCTCGCTGAGTTAAGCCGGCAGATCGGCGACTCGACACTCGATAGGACCCGATGCCGCCGCGCGCTCTCCGACATGGTTCGCCAAATGCACCGTCTGCGCATCAGCACGCTCGACAGTTTTTTCATGCAGATCGCGCAGAGCTTCAGTCTTGAACTCGGCTTGCCGCCGGGCTGGCAAATTGCCGACGACGTGGTCGATGCGGAACTTCAGCGGGCGGCCGTTCGCGCGGTGCTGCAAAACCAAACGACCAGCGACGTTCTGCGACTGATGCACTTGCTGACGAAGGGCCAAGCCTCTCGCTCGGTGGGCGAGCAAATAGCGTCGCTGGTGAAAAGTCTTTACAGTTATTATCAGGAAGCCCCGGCCGAGGCGTGGCATGCGATCCCGCGATTGAAACAGCTTACGCCGCCGGAATTGGCCGGAAAACTCATCGCCTTGGAATCTGTCGGTTTGCCGTCGCACCAAAACTGGAAGAAAGCCCATGAAAAATCGTTGCAAGACGCCCGCGGCGAAGCTTGGGAAGATTTTTTGAGCAAGGGGCTGGCCTCGAAGATATTCGCCGGCGAAACGACCTACTACAAAAAGCCGATCACCCAAGACATATTAGACGCCTACGCGCCGCTCATCCAACAAAGCAAGGCGGTAATCCTCGGACAAATCGCCAACCAAACCGAGGCAACATTCGATCTCCTAAAACATTTCGACGCCGCCTATCAAGCCAACAAACTGTCGGATCGGGCAATGCGTTTCGACGACATCGCCCGAAAACTCGGCGCGGCCGAAATGGCCGACCGGCTCGACGACGTCCTTTTTCGCCTCGATGTCGGCATCGCCCATTTGCTGCTCGACGAATTTCAAGACACGTCGCCCTTGCAGTGGCGCGTGTTGCGACCGTTGGCCCGGCGGGCCGTCGGCACGGGCGACGGCCATTCGTTCTTCTGCGTCGGCGACGTGAAGCAAGCGATTTACGGTTGGCGCGGCGGCGTCGCTGAAATCTTCGAGGCCATCGACGAAGAACTCGACCGCATCGAACCGAAAACATTGGACCACAGTTGGCGGTCGTCCCAGCCGGTGATCGACTGCGTCAATCAGGTGTTCCTGGGGCTTGCCGGCAATACGGTCATGCAGAAATATGCCGACGCCGCCGAAAAATGGTCGGAACGGTTCGCCGAACACTCGACGGAACACACTGCCATGCCGGGCTATTGCTCGATGGCGACGGCGCGAGTGGCCGCGGAAGGCGAAGATCGGGCGATCGTCACTTTGCAACACGCCGTCGAGGAAATCATCCGGCTACGGGAGCAATCGCCGGGGTGTTCGATCGGCGTTTTGGTCCGTCGCAATGCGGCCGTCGCCCGATTGATTTTCGAATTGCGCCGGCGCGGCATCGAGGCCAGCGAAGAAGGCGGCAATCCATTGACCGATTCGCCGGCGGTCGAACTCGCGCTTTCGCTGCTCACGTTGGCCGATCATCCGGGCGACACCATCGCACGATTCCATTTGGCCAATTCACCGCTTGGGAAAGTGGTTGGGCTAAGCGATTGGCGCGATGCCGACGCTGCGTTGCGGCTGTCGCTCGGCGTTCGGCAATCGCTGCTTACAGCCGGCTATGGCCCGACTGTGTACCAATGGACAAAACAGCTGGCCCCGAGTTGCGACCGCCGCGATCTCAACCGATTGCTGCAACTTGTGGAATTGGCCTACGGCTATGAGAATCAGGCGAGCGTCAGGGCCGATGATTTCGTGACGCTTGTGCGGCGGCAGCGGATTCAGAACCCCGCGCGCGCCGACGTGCGCGTGATGACGGTCCATCAGGCCAAGGGACTTCAATTCGACATCGTCGTTTTGCCGGAGTTGGATGTCGGCATTAGCGGACAGCCGCCGCAGATCGTCGTCAGCCGTCCCACGCCGGTCGGCGAGATCGACCGCGTGTGCCGCTATGTTTCGAAGGATTTGCAGCCCTTGTTGCCCGCCGCGTTTCAAGCGATGTTCGGTGCGCATGAGCGCCGTGTGGTCGAGGAATCGTTGTGCGTCCTGTATGTGGCCATGACACGCGCGATCCATGCTCTGCATATCATTGTCGCCGCTTCCAAACCCAACGAGAGGACGATTCCGAGCACGTGGGCCGGCCTGCTTCGGGCGGCGCTCGCCGATGGAAAACCGACGTCTTCCGCAACAACGCTCTACGAACACGGCGATGCGCAATGGTTTACGAAACTAGAGAAGAAAGATTCCGAGCAGGCGGACAAGACAACGGCCGACAACGAGCCGAAACCGCCTTTGGTCATTCGGCTGGCCAAAAGCCCTTCGGAAGCGACGCGCGGCCTCGACCGTCGCAGCCCGTCGCAATTGGAAGGCGGGACGCGCATCAGTCTCGCGCGTCGATTGCGGTTCGACGTATCGCCCCAACTCGACCGAGGCACGTTATTCCACGCTTGGTTCCAGCAGATCGAATGGCTCGACGATGGTCGCCCG
>CAZWNM010000522.1:0-2647 GCA_964635765.1 uncultured Planctomycetaceae bacterium
ACCAATCAGCACGCTCGCCAAGCCGCTAGAATCCGTGCGGCTCGACACGAAGGAACCCGTTTCGGCCTCCTACGAGCGGAGCGACGTTTGCGCCATTGCGGCCGCGAGTTGCGTGGTCGAAAACGTCGTCGCGTTCGAGATCGCCCGTGCGTTGGTTGACAAGTTCGGCGGCGATAGTCTCGTCGAGATGCAAGCGAGATGGGAATTGTTTCATAAAATGGCGCGAGAGAAATAGAGACGAAAGAAAAACACCACGGAGACACAGAGGACACAGAGAGAAGACAAAGAGATTTTTCAAGGAGAGATGCAGTAGCGAACGCTGCAAGAATAAATAGCAGGAAGAGACGAAAGCGATGGTATTGCTGAAATATGAAAAGCTAACGGAGGCGATTATCGGCGCGGCCATCGACGTGCATAGGGAACTCGGTCCTGGATTGTTGGAGTCCGCCTATGAAGAATGCCTCTGCCATGAAATTAGTTCTCACGGCCTAGCTTTTCGTCGGCAAGCTGAACTGCCGGTTCGTTACAAGAAAGTCAATCTCGATTGCGGTTATCGCATGGACCTTCTCGTGGAGGAAACCGTAATTTTAGAATTGAAGTCGGTTGAAAAGATTTTGCCGATTCACGAAGCCCAATTGATGACCTACTTAAAAATAAGCGGAAAACCCGTTGGTTTATTGCTCAACTTCAACGTCCCCGTTCTTAAAGACGGCATCCTTCGACGAGTCAATTAAAAAAGCAACCATAAAAAACTTCTCCGTGCTCCTCCGTGCTCCTCCGTGACCTCCGTGTCTCCGTGGTGCATTTTTTTCGGCGTATGTGTCTCATGTTCCAATTGCACGAAAAAACGCGGCGGCGGATTTGCATCGCCGCCTTTGCGATGTTCGGCGTGTTGCCCGCGCTGCTGGCCGGCGGATGGTGCATCGCTCGGCATTTGCCAGGCATCGAGCAAGCGGAAGCCGAGCAGCTCGGCCGGCAATTGGGTTTGGCCGTCAAACTGCAAAAGGCGACGCACGTTCGGCCCGGCGTCGTGCGTTATGACGGCGTCGAATTGGCCGATCTCGAAACCGGCCAGACGATGTTGCGTTGCCGCCGGCTCGAAATCGCGCAGGAGCGGCCGAATGACCGACAAAATCGTCCGACGTTTTCCGTCATGGTCGCGCGGCCGGAAATCGACGCGGCTTCGTTCGATCGCGCTTGGCAATGGCTGCAACGGCTTATGGAAAATCAAGCCGGGCGGTGGGAAATCGACCTGCAATTTTCCGCCACCGAGGTTGTCGTGCGTGCCGGCGATCGTTCGCCAACATTAACGGCCGCGACAGGCTATGTCGAAACACGGACGAACGGAATGCTGGTCCAGGCTGATTTTTTGCTCGCAGGCGCTTCGAAACCGGCCTGCCTTCACATCGTCCGAAATCGTGAACATTTGCCGCCCACGACCGGCTTCGAATTGGATACCGCCGACGGCGTCATCCCCTGCAACGCATTGGCCGTCGGGCTTCCGGAACTAAAATCGCTCGGTGAGCAATGCCGGTTTGGCGGCTACATTTGGGCCTGGAAATTGGCCGATGGCTGGCAAGGCGGAATCAAAAACGCTCAACTGCTGCAACTCGATCTCGGCCGGCTCGTCACCGCCCATTTTCCGTATCGCATGATCGGCTTGGGCGAGGCCGATATCACATCGGCTCGATTTTGCGCCGGCCGATTGGTGGAAGGCGCCGGCACGCTGAAAATCGGCCCCGGCACGCTCGATCGCTCGTTGGCCGCCGCCGCCATCGAGCGTTTGGGCCTCGTGCCCGGCGACCGGCTGCTTTCACCCATTGCCGAAAACAACCCCGCCGAAGGCAATTCTCTTGCCTTCAAGCAATTGGCCGCGGCCGTCGTGCTCGCCGCCCACGGTTTGCAGCTTCGCGGCTGTTGCGACGCGTCGGGCACGATCGTGAGCGACGGCCGCCGCTGTTTGCTCGGCGAATCGACGAATCACAGGCCGTGGCCGACTGTCGCGCTGGTGCGGATGCTCGCGCCGGCGAGCGAGGCACAATTGTCGGCCGGCAATCCAACCGATTGGCTATTGCGGCATTTACCGCCGATGTCCGATGCCGCGATTTCGTCGACCGCCGCCGCTTCCGACGTTCTCCGGCGATAAGAGGTTCAAAATGCCGGGCCGCTTGTCGCTCGGAAGGCGAAACGATAGAATGGCCTTCGCACATTTTGAGACGTCAACGACTACGTCAGGAGAACAAACGATGATTTGCGTGATCGCCACAATTGAAGTCGGAGTGGGCAAACGAGACGAGTTGCTTTCGCTGTTCCGGACGCTTGCGCCGAAGGTGCTCGCTGAAAAAGGCTGCGTCGAATACGCCGCGATGATCGACGCGCCGAGCGGATTGTCGGCGCAAGGGCCGTTGCGGGAGCATGTCGTCACGATCGTTGAAAAATGGGAAAGCGTCGACACCCTCAAAGCTCATCTGAAAACCATCCACATGGCCGAATACTTCCGCGCGAGCGAGGAGTTGGAATTGACCATGCAGTTGCAGATTCTCGAACCGGCGTAACGGAAGCCGGTAAAACAGCGACGGCGACAATAACTGTGCTTCCAGCGACCACGTGCGATCAGAGTCCGTTGTCCGTTTGGGAATTGACCGCC
>CAZWNM010000523.1:0-2646 GCA_964635765.1 uncultured Planctomycetaceae bacterium
GATAAGGCGACCCAATCGGGCAGGCAAAATCGCCGGCCTCCCTGCCCTGCCCTGGCCCGCTCGTTTTTCTTTCGGCTGTTCATCGGCCACGCCCAACGCGCTGTTATAACGGTCGGCCAAAACCCGATCGCCGAGAAAGAACACGACGCTGCCGCCGCCTTGCAAATAGCCGTCGATCGCCCGAGCCTCGCTTCCGATGTATTGCGCGACGTTGCAGAAAAACACGCAATCGTAAGCCGACAGGCCGCGTTCCAAAATGGCGTTTTCCGTCGCCACGTCGGCCTTCACGCGGGCGTGGCCCGACGCTTCATCGGGCACGTTTAATGCGACGGCCAGATAATCGGCCGCGCCGCCTACGCCCAAGCCCGACGGCCGGCCGTCGATGCACAACACGCGAACTGCCGGACGGACCGGCACGGCCAAATAGCGATGATTATCGACCTCCAACTGATCGCCCATCGCCCGGGCCTCGATCGAATGATCGCCCGGCGCATCGAAACGATGCGTGAACGCGACCTCGGCCGAACCGTCCGTCGAAAACTCCGCCGGCAACTGCGCCATGCGGCGGCCATCGACGAACCATTCGACGATCTGCCGATGGGGGGCGTGGCGGCCGAAGTTTTTCAGGCTCGCGCGAAACTGCACGTCGTAATCGACCGTCACCAACGGATCGGCCGCTTGCAGATCGGTAATCGCCAGGTTTTCGGCCGTCGGCTGGCCGAGATCGATCACCAGCAAATTAGCGTCCTGCGACAATTCCTTGGCCGTCCTCCGAAATTCCGCCTTGGCCGTGTCGGTCAATTTCGGCGACCAGGTGACTCGCTGCAAATCGGTGAAAAACACAACGTCGTGCCGCGCGATTTGCGGATTGTCGCGTGCAACCTTTTCCACAAGCCGCCGAACGGCCACGACCGTGGCCGGCAAATCGGCCGTCGTTTGCGGCTGCCGGAGACGGTCGATTTCCTCGACAACCGCACTCGGCGGCAATGCGGCCGTGCCCACAATCACCTGCGGCGACGACGCCATCAACACCAATGTGAAAACGTCGCCCGGCGAACTTTCCAACACGATTTGGCGAGCCGCTTCTTTCGCCCGATCGAATCGCGTTTTTTCGGTCGGCCTGTAGGCCATCGAAAAAGAACCGTCGAGAACCAACACGCGATGCACGCGTCCGCCGACATTCATCGCAAAACCGGTCTGTTCAAAATACGGCTCGGCCACGGCCAGCACGACCAGCAGGACCAGCAACGTGCGAACCGCCAACAGCAGCCATTGCTCGAACTGTATGCGTCGCGATTGTTGCCGCACGGCCGCCAGCAGGTATTCCATGGCCGCCCAGGGCGTTTCGCGGTATTTTCTCCGGCTCCAAAGATGAATCAGCAACGGCGCAGCCGCCGCCGCCAGCCAGCCGAGCATCGGCAAGCTCATCCATCCGAAGGCAAAGAGAGGGTGGGGCATAGTGGGTAGTGGCTAGTGGCTAGTGAATATCCACTACTCCCGCGAGGCTAAATAATTTGCCAAAATGGCTTCCAACGAAACATCGGTGCGCATCGGAATGTAATCGATCGCCAACTCGCGGCAGATCGTTTGCAGCCGACGACGATACCGGCCGAACTCGGCCAGATACGCCTTGCGCAATCCGCGCGGCTCAACTAAAACGTCGGATAAATTCTCCAGGCCGCGAAATAGCGTCGTGCGGTCGAATGGAAAATCGATCTCGGCCGGATCGAGCACGTGCATCAAAATCACTTCGTGCCGATAATGGCACAAATGTTTCAAACCGGTCAGCATCGATTCGACATTGTCGAACAAATCGCTCAGGACGATGACGATTCCACGCCGTCTCACCCGTTCGGCCAGGTCGTGAAAAATTGGCCCAACCGATGTTTTTCGCTCGGCCCGTGCGTTTTCCAAGACGTGCAAAATCTCTTTCAGGTGCGAAGGATTGCCGCCGGGGCGAACGAGTGTGCAGATTTCGCTGTCGAAGACGGCCAGCCCGACGCTGTCTTGCTGATGCAACACCAGATAGGCCAGCGCCGCCGCCGCACGCCGGGCGTAATCGAACTTCGACATCGCCGCCGTGTCGCTCCGATACCTCATGCTCTCGCTGGTGTCCAACAACAGGTGGCAAACCAGATTCGTTTCTTCCTCGAACTGTTTCAGATAATACTTGTCGGTGCGTCCGAAAACTTTCCAATCGAGGTATCGCAGATCGTCGCCGGGCGAATACTCGCGGTGTTCGGCGAATTCGATGGAAAACCCATGAAACGGGCTGCGATGCGCCCCGGCCGTATAGCCCTCGACGATTTTCCTCGCGCGCAGCGGCAGCGTTTGCAGCCGGGCGAGCATCGGCGGATCGAGAAGCTCAAGCGGCATGGGAAGAAAGGGATTGGGAGTTGGGGATTAGAAAATGTTGACGTTGCCAAAACTGACCACTGACCACTGGCCACTGACCACTCATTATTCACCAATGCTCTCCATCAGCCGCCGAACGATGTCGTCCGGCCTCATGCCTTCGGCTTCGGCGTTGAAATTGGTTACGATGCGATGTCTGAGCACCGGCAACGCGACGGCGCGAACGTCGTCAATGCCGGCATGAAATCGGCCTTGCAAAACGGCGCGCGATTTCGCCCCCAATATCAAATA
>CAZWNM010000524.1:0-2645 GCA_964635765.1 uncultured Planctomycetaceae bacterium
GGTTCGGCTCAAGAATGCCCGGATGTCCTCGCCGTCGAGCGTTTCGTGCAACTGAAGGGCCGTGCCGCCGAGTTCGCCGGATTTCTCGACCAGATGGACCGGGAAGCCTTGCTCGGCAATCGCCAACGCGGCGGTCATGCCGGCAATTCCGCCGCCGACGATCAACGCCGCGTTGTTGACCGGCGCCGACGCTTCGGCCAACGGCATCAAGCGAGCCGTGCGGGCCACCGCCATGCGAACCAGATCGACAGCCTTGTCGGTCGCTTTTCCCGGTTGGCCCGAGTGAACCCACGAACATTGGTCGCGGATGTTGGCCATTTCGAGCAGATACGGATTCAGACCGGCGTCGCGCAACGTGTCGCGGAAGATGGGCTCGTGCGTTCGCGGCGTGCATGACGCCACAACGACGCGGTTCAAACGGTGAGCGAGGATCTGGTCCTTGATGTGGGTTTGCGTATCGTCGGCGCAGGTATAGGTGTTGCTTTCGGCGACGACGACGTAGGGCAAATCCTGGGTCCGTTTGACGACCCGCTGGACATCAACCACCGAGGCGATGTTACTGCCGCAGTGACAGATGAAGACGCCGATCCGCGGTGGCTCGTCGGCGATGTCGCGCTCGGGCGGATAGCTTTTCGTCCGCACGCGCGTTCCACGCGCGGGGGCCAATAGGGCCATGGCCCGGGCCGCTGCGGCGCTGGCCTGCATGACCGTGTCGGGAATGTCCTTCGGCTCTTGAAACGCACCGCCCACGAATACGCCGGCACGCGATGTGTCCAACGGACACAACTCGCTCGTCTTGGCGAATCCCCAGCGGTTCAGCACGACGCCCATCTGGTGGGCCTGCTCCTGCAAAGTTGCACTCGGTTCCATTCCGAGCGAGAGCACGATCATGTCGAACTCGTCCTCGGTCTGCGTCACGCCTGCGTCGGACTTATTATCGGCATAGACCACTCGCAAGTTCCGTGAGTCGGGCATTTCGTAGGTGCGGGAAATGAACGACCGCACGAAATGCACGCCCAACTGTTTTTGGGCCCGATCGCAGTAGCGGTCAAAATCCTTCCCGAACGCGCGGAGGTCGAGGAAGAAGATGGTCACATCGAGACCCGGCTCGTGCTCCTTGGCCAAAATCGCTTCTTTAGCGGCGGCCATGCAACAGACCGAGGACCAGTATTCGTTGTCGCAGCCCGTGTCGCGCGAGCCGATGCACTGGATAAACGCCAGCCGTTTGGGCGCGAGGCCGTCGCTCGGACGGCGGACGTGCCCCTGCGTGGGGCCGGACGCCGAGAGCATCCGCTCGAACTGCACGTTGCTCAGCACGTTCAACGCGAAACCGAAGCCAAACTCGCCGCGGCGCGTGGCGTCGAACGCCTCGAAGCCCGGCGTGAGAACAACGCTGCCGACCTGAAGCTCAAGCGACTCTTCCGATTGCTCGTAATCGATCGCGCCGGCCTGGCATACTTTGCTGCATAGCCCGCAGTTGTCCGTCTTGAAATGGATGCAGGTTTCGCGGTCGATCACCGGCACGCGCGGTGAAGCCTGGGGATGGGCCAAATCGATGCAGGGCCGGGCGGTCAAAAATTTGTCGAAGCCGGTCATGTGGGGTTTGAGCCGCCGCGCGGTGATCGTGCTCAAGTCGATGGCGCCGGTCGGGCAAACGATCGTGCAAGCGCCGCACGCCTGGCACTGATCGGTGGTCAGATTGAAGGCGGTGGAGATTTCTCGCTCAGTGCCGCGACCGACGAAATTGATGGCGCCGCGGCCCATCATTTCGGTACATACCCGAGTGCATAACCCGCAGAGAACGCACTTGCCCTCGGCGGCCGGTTGGAAGGGCGTATTCGTGACGCCAAGCCCGGCGGCCAACTCGGTCAGTTCGCGCGAGTCGGGCGCTTGGGCCAGCAGCAACTCCAGCACGGTTTGCCGGGCTTCCTTCACCTTTTCGGTTTCGGTATGGACGACGAGGTTGTTTTCGACCGGCTGGCTGCACGAGGCGACCAACTGTCCGCCGCGCGGAGTTTCGATTTCAACGAGGCACACGCGGCACGCTCCGTAAGGCGACAGCCCGCGATAGTTGCACAGCGTTGGAATCGCCACGCCCATTTGCCGGGCGGCGTTGAGGATCGTTGTGCCGCGCGGAACCTGGGCCGTGCGACCGTCCACGTTGACCAGTAGCATATCTGAAGCGGTTGCGTCCATCGTCATTTCCTTTTTCCCATGCGGCAGACGCCGGCCGGACATTGCTTGTCGCGAATGTGCGTTTCAAACTCGTCGCGGAAGTGCGTCAGCGTGGTCAGCACCGCGCCGGGCGCCATGCTGCCCATCGCGCAGAAGGCCGCCGATCGCACGGTCGAAGCCAAACGCTCCAAGAGCTTCAAATCGTCGGTCGTGGCCGTGCCCTCGGCGATTTTTTGCAGCAGGTGCGACATCTGCTTGCCGCCCTCGCGGCACGGCACGCACTTGCCGCAAGACTCTTCCAGGAAGAATCCGACCAGGAACCGCGCCATATCGACCATACAAGCACGATCATCCAGTGCGATGACGCCGCCGGTGCCGATCATAATCGTCTCGCCCGGCCGGTCTTCGGTGTCGATGGCCAGGTCGAGCATGGCCGGCCCGATGCAGCCGCGCGCGGCGCCGCCGGCCTG
>CAZWNM010000525.1:0-2643 GCA_964635765.1 uncultured Planctomycetaceae bacterium
TGTCATGGCCGTCGCGCCGCTGACGTCGCTCTTGGCCACCCATGCCGGCCAGGCGCCCGACGCGCACCTGCTCGCTTCGCTGATGAAGATCGCCCTGGCCGGTGTCGGATCGGCGGCAACCGGGAAGGCGATTGGGGGCGTAGGGGCTGCTGCATGGCTCAAACTCACGGCGTGGTGCAAAGCTCTAGGCACTCTGGCTTTTCCATTTATCGTTCAACTCCTGGCCAGCGGCTGGTGGGGCGTTGTGGTCGCGCTAACGGTGTTTTTCGTCATGTGGCGATGGCCGAGCTGGTCTGTAGAATTGAATGTCGCCATGGGAGGAAAGTATCTGCAAAACGAATGTTATCCGTTCTCGCGTTGGACATGGACGACGCCACCGGCCGATTGGCGCAAGCGTGTTTGGGGATCGCTGTGGATGGGTCTGATGTTCGGCATTTTGGGAGTTGTGATGCTTGTGTTCCCCCATCCGAACTTCGGAATGGCCGCGCTGATGATGTTGTATGCCATGGTTGCGTTGATTACAGCCGCTCGAATCTGGATCCGCGTGCATCGGTGCCCGGCAAATGCGAGGGAAACGGAGCAGGCTTTTGCTGAGCCGCCCGATGCGGTTGACATCATACAATCTGTCGTTCTCGCTGTTGTGGCCACGCTGTTTGTCGCCAGCCTTGGTCTCTTGAGCGTTCGATGTGAACAATCGCGGAACTTCACATTGGCAATGATGGTCTTCCTGTTCATTTTTGCGGCTCCATCGTATGTGGATGCGATTGGCAAGATTCTGAGTCGTCGGCGTCGGCGACGCGAGGAAGGCCGCACCCATTCGCAGGGCATGCCGGCTCAGGAATCGAGTCGGCGCTGGAGGCTGGGCGTACTCATTGTCGGTTTGGTTTATGCCGGGCTATTCACCCTGGGCGGCTTGATTACGTTCGTTGTTTCTCAATCCATTGCGAAATTTGGAAATACCGAGGTATTTGCAAATGCCCACCTGATGCCCGCAGCATACGGGATGACGGCGATTCTGCCCCCCTTGGCCTTGCTCGTTCTGATAACGACAATCTGTCCCTTCCATGGACTACGGGCCAGGCTGTCGGCGCGCTCTTGGCGTATTCTGGTCGGCATTGGCGGAGCATGTGCCGTGACGGACCTCGTCCTTTGTGTTGCCTGGCTGCTGCCGGTAGGTTGGCCGCATACAACCCTCCTCAGACACACGACCGAGATAAGCATAGCCGCCTTGCGAAGTTCGACCCTGGACCGAGATCCAGAGGTCCGTCTTCTGTTGGCCAAGAAATTGAACGAAAGGAGCTTGGCAGGCACAAACACTTTTGCCGAATGGCGAAAGGCGGATGCCGAAGGGCGGAGGCAACTGAAGCAGCGCGGCCTCAAAGCCATGGAAGGCGAGATACTGCAAAAAACAGTTGCCACGCTGCGAAAGCAACTGGATGACCCCGACAAGGAGACACGCATTCGTAGCGCCTGGGCGTTGGGCGCCGTAGCCCCAGGAGCTACGGATGCCGTTGCCGTCGCTGTTTCCGTATTGCGAGAATCGCTGGGTGACCAAGATAGCGACATCCGTTTTTTGGCCGCTTATGTGATGGGCCAGATAGGTTCGCTAGCCACCATCGACTCGGCGGCCAAGGATGCCGTTCCCGAGTTGCGAAAGGCACTCGGCGATGAAGACAAGGACGTGCGGTGGAGCGCCGCCTGGGCGCTGGTCGTGATTGGCCCGGCGGCTAAGGATGCCATTCCTGAATTACGGAAGGCAGCGGGTGATCCAGACCGGCAGGTCCGGTGCAATGCGGTCCTTGCGTTAGGCAGAATGAGTCCGGCGGCCAAGGATGCCATTCCCGAATTGCGGAAGGCATTGCGCGACCCGGACAAAGGTGTTCGGGCCGACGCTGCATGGTCATTGGGACAGATGGGACCGGCGGCCAAAAGTGCCGTCCCAGACCTGCAAAAGGCTTTGGACGACGAGGACCACAACATTCGATCCATCGCCGCTTCCGCGTTAAAGAACATCGAGCACGGCGGGAAATGACAGGGTCGGCGGTTGTCTCGTCATCCTGAGTTTTGCACATTCATGGCAGCAGACCGCGGGCCACGACTCCATCGACCACGCGGCTGACGGCGATGTCCATTGCGGCGTGGCGCATTGATTGGCGATTTTGCTGGGCCCGCTCGTAGACTTGTTGAAACGTCGTCTGCATCCGCTCGGCCAGCCGTCGTTCGACTTCATCGCGAGTCATTTGGTCGCGTTGCGTTTCCTGGGTGTATTCCAAGTAGGAAACGAACACGCCTCCCGCGTTGCAAAGGATGTCGGGGATAACGAAGACGTTGCGACTGTTGAGGACCTCGTCGGCCGGCGGGGTCAACGGGGCGTTGGCGCCCTCGGCGATCATCCTGGCGCGGATCCGACCGGCGTTCTCTTCGGTGATCACGGATCCGGCCGCGGAGGGAATCAGCACGTCGCACTCGGTTTCGAGCACGGCCTCGCGCGGAATATCGGTTCCTCCGGTGAACCCCTTGACGCTTCCGGTCGCCCGCACATGTTCGATCAGACGCGGTATATCCAACCCATTTGTAGAAAACGTTCCGCCGGTGATATCGGAAACGGCGACAACCGTGATACCACGCTCGGCCGCGGCCGCG
>CAZWNM010000526.1:0-2635 GCA_964635765.1 uncultured Planctomycetaceae bacterium
CCGTGGTGAGCGCAGTTCCCGGCGTGCAACTGCCGGGCAACGATTTCATGCGCACTGTTTTCCGTTTGGAGCCCGGCCAAATCGGTGTGGCGTTCAACGCGCCGAAGACGATCGCTTACGTCGTGCGGCCGAGCGAGTTCAGCCCGTCCTATGACGAGCGGTGGAGGAAATTCCAAGTTGAAAGCGTTCAAGCCTACGTGGCGGCCAGCGCGGAAGACATGGCAAATCTTCAGAAGGCTTGGCTCAAAGAACTGCAAACGTCCGCCGGTTTCGAGTGGACGGCCGATCGCAAGCCCGAGCAAGAGAACGTCCGCGAGCAACCGGATTTCGACGAGTAGCGAGAACTCGGCTGCCATGCCCACGCTTGCTGTGCGCATCTGTCTACCGTCACTGCTGAGCGCAGCGAAGAATCTCCGCAAAAATTGCGCGAGATCCTTCGCTACGCTCAGGATGACCGTTGCTCTGACGCCGTGGCCCCTATTTTAGAAACGCCTGTCGAATGGACGCGAGCGTGCGCAGGGCGGGCTTGGCTTGATGCGCGGCGTCGAACAGCCCGGCGTGCGGAAAATCGTGCGGTTGGCTGTCGCAAAGCTGATTCCAAATCACGCCTTGCACCGCCGGCTTCCCCAAGACCAACGGCACGAACCGCAACGCCCATGCCTGCTGGGCTTCCGGCGTCCAGCATCCGGCCGATGTCGTCGCTTTTCGCAAGGCCAATGGGTCGTCGCCGCGTCCGCCGGGCGACGAGACCGAGAGCCAGAGCGGCAATCCCAATTTCGCCCAGGCGTCGATCTGACGGTGAAATTCCAGCGGTTGGCGCGGCATGGTGCAGCCGGGTTGGCTGCCGACGTTGATTTCCAGCATTAGCCCGCCAAGTCCCAAATCGGCCCGAACCAGCGCGTCGGCGAAATGGAGCGGCGGAAAATCGGATCGCCGCTGCCGAAGATATTCCGCCCACGGCTGATCGAACGAAACCAACACCGGCGCGGTTGGATCGAGCGACCGCACCAATTCGACGCAGTGGGCCACCAATTGCACGCGTTCTTGCTCCGAGATCGTCAACACGTCGGCGGCGTTCACGCGGCCGGCGCAAATCCAGCCGTCAACCTTGCCCCGATAGCGTTTGACGGCCGCCTGAAGGAACGTCGAAACAAACTCCACGATGTCCTCGAATTCATCTTCAAACAGCGAAAGCCAGTCGGGCAGCGCACGCCGGTCCAAGAGCAGCAGCGGGCCGGCCAGCACCTTGATCCCATGCGTTCGACACCATTCGATCTGCCGATCGGTCGTGGCCCAATCGAAATTGCCTTCGGTCGTTTCGACATCGCGCCAACAGATCGGCGATTCGGCGGCATTGAAGGCCGCCAAAAACTGCCTCGACGCATATTCGTCCAACAGCGTCATGCTGAGATTGGCGCCCAGGAGCGGAGTCGCATTTTGGGATTTTTTCCAACGCGCCGTTTGTTCGGCGTAGGCGGTGGCCAGCAGATTGGCGGCGTCGAGCGACGCGCGCAGGGAATCGTCGGCATAGCGTGCCGAAACCGTCACGTCGTCTTGCGACACCACCGCCCAAGAAAGCTTTTCCGACGCCGTTGCCAGCCGCTTGCCGATCGCCGGCGGCGGCGTCAAGCCCATCGTTTGCCAATCGAAGAACTGGTTGCGAATCTGAACCAGAGTGCCCCGGGCGAGTTCCAGCGGCAATTGGTACGGCTCCGACCGCTCGATGAGGCTGCTGGTCGTTAGCGCCAGCAGGCCGTGGCCTTCGACCAACCAGGGGACGTGGAGATTGGCGGAATCGGCAACCGCCCGCTGAAGCGACAGAACGTCGCCGTCCACGGCCGTGCGCACCGGCCATGCAATGCGATCGACGCCCGAGAGGTAGGCATGTTGGACCATCTCGTCGGTAATGCGTTCCGCCGGACAAACATGGAATCGCATGAGGCCCATCAGGTCGCATCCTCGACGAACAGAAGTTTTTGCCGTATGCCTCTCCAACATAGCACTCCAAGCGGGCGTTTCCAAGGGTGTGGCAATTGTTCTTGGCGATTTTGTCATTCTGAGCGCGGCGAAGAATCTCCGTAATTCCAGCAAGATTCATCGCTGCGCTCAGAATGACTGTTGCCAGGATTTTTTGCCACACCCGTTTCCAATAGCCCTGGCGCGACCGCAACCTACCGGAGGGGTTCCTTGACGCTTCTTGGGCCGTCTGGTATCAAGTGGACATCGAGATGTTCAAGGTACAAGGTTTATGTTGTCCACCGATCGCCGTCATTCCGATGCGTTGGCCGTGACGTGTGGCGTATTGGCCCTGTCGTTTTGCCTCGCTTGCTTGGGTTGCCAACGGGGCCTGCCCGAAAAAATCATCCGCGTCGAAGGCTCCGACACGATGGTCAACGTCGCCCAGGCTTGGGCCGAACAATATCGCAAGAAAAACCCGAACGTCAGCATTCAAGTCTTGGGCGGCGGTTCCGGCGTCGGCATCGCCAGCTTGATCGACGGCAATTGCGACTTGGCCGACACGAGCCGCAAAATGAAAAAGGACGAAATCGAGGCCGCCGCGAAGAAACGCGGCCGCGAACCGCGAGAAATCATCGTCGGCTACGACGCCTTGGCGATTTACGTCCACCGGCGAAAT
>CAZWNM010000527.1:0-2635 GCA_964635765.1 uncultured Planctomycetaceae bacterium
CCTATCGAGATCGGCCGTAAATCAAAAGTCTATTCATACCGCAGCGCCTCGATCGGATCGAGCCGGCTGGCTTTTCGGGCGGGATAATAACCGAAAAACACGCCGACGGAGCCGGAGAAAAGGAGCGATCCAAGAATCGCGTTGATGGAAATCGTCAGCGGCCACTCCGAACTGACCAAAAAACGATTGACGGCATACGTGACGACGATCGACGCGGTGACGCCCAGCACGACGCCGATCACGCCGCCGACGACGGAAAGCACGACGGCTTCGATCAGAAATTGCCGCAAAATGTCGCGCGATCGCGCGCCGACGGCCAGCCGGATGCCGATTTCGCGCGTGCGCTCCGTCACCGAAACCAGCATGATGTTCATAATGCCTACGCCGCCGACGATCAGCGACACGCTCGCCACGGAGCCGAGAAGCATCGACATTACCATCGTAATGATGTTCAGCACTTTGACGACTTCCGAACTGTTGTGGACGGTGAAATCCTCGATTTTGCCGGCGCGAATGCGATGGCGTTGGCGCAGCAGCATGGTGATTTCCACTTCCGCTTCCTTCATGCGTTGGGGCGATCGCGCGGAGGCGATGATGGCATCGACGTTGTTGAAAACGCCGCCGCTGACGCGCTTCTTAATCGTGGTGAACGGGGCCAGCACGATGTTATCTTGATCTTGGCCGAAAAGATTCGCCCCTTTCGATTCGAGAACGCCGACCACCTGGAACGGAATGTTTTTGATGCGTAGAACGGCGCCGAGGCAATTTTCGCCGAGAAACAAATTATCGACCACGGTTTTGCCGATCACGCACACTTTGGCGGCCGCATGAACGTCGCCGACCGTGAAAAATCCGCCCTTTTTGATCTGCCAATTTCCGATGGTCAAATAGGCGTCGTTCACGCCGTAGATTTGATCGGGCGACCAGTTCTGATTGCCGAAAATGACCTGCGCCCGAGCGCTGACCATCGGCGAGGCGGCCAATACGGCGGGACACTCGGCCGCAATCGCGTCGCTGTCGGGCGGAACCAGCGTGACGATGCTGCCCGAGACCAGATGCACGCCGCCGCCTTCCTGGCTGCCGGGTATGATGAAAAGCATGTTCGTGCCGAGACTCTGAAACTGCGAGCGGACCATCAATCCGGCCGATTGGCTGATCGAAACCAACAGGATGACCGCCGCCACGCCGATGACGATGCCCAACACGGTCAGGCCCGCGCGCATTTTATTCTTGGCCAGCGTTCGCAACGCGACACGTAAGATCATCACGAGATTCATGGCGGCGCTCGGCGGCGGATTATTTCGTTGCAGCGGTCGAACGCATTCCGATCACCACTTCGCGGCCGTCGGTCAAGTCACCGGAAACCAGCTCGGCGGCGGCCTTGTCGCCGATTCCGATCGAAATCGGCACCGCCGCAAGCTGATTCTCGTCGGTTACGACCCAAACGTATCGCTGCCGCTGCTGCGACGGCGAGGCCTTCGCGGCATCGTCCGAATCGCTTTCCAAAATCGCGCGGTCTTCCGCGCGCACCAATTCGGCGCTCGGAAGAAATCGCAACGCCGCGTTGGGAACCGTCACGACGTTTTCCCGCCGCTCGATTTGAAACAAAAGGTTGGCCGTCATGCCGGGCAACAGCTTTAATTCAGGGTTGGCGGCCTCAACCACCGCCGTGTACGTCACCACGTTTTGCACCGTGGTTGGATTGTACCGCACTTGAGCGATTTTTCCTCGAAAAATATGGCCCGGATATGCATCGACCGTAAACGTGACCGGCTGTCGTCGCTTCTCGGCGTCGCGGATCAATCCGATGTCGGCCTCATCGACCGAGGCGTAGACGTAAATCTTTTTCTCCAAGTCGGGCGCCACGACGAACATCACCGGCGTTTGGAACGACGCGGCCACCGTTTGACCCGGATCGACTTTCCGGTCGATCACGATTCCGTCGACCGGCGACCTGATGTCGGTGAATTCCAAGTTGGTTTTCGCAATGAGCAGATTCGCCTCGCACTCCAAAATGGCCGCCTTTCCCAGCTCCAACTGCGCCTGCAACGATTTTCGGTCGGCCACGCACTGATCGTAGTCGGTCTCGGAAATGGCGTCCTTTTCTTTCAATTCGATGCCGCGTTTTTCCGTGCGAATCGCTTGGTTCAAAAGCGACTCGACCCGGACGAGGTCGGCGCGGCTCTTTGCCAACGTGGCCTTCTCGTGAGCAAGCGTCGCGTCATAAAGCCGCGTGTCCACGCGGGCCATTAACTGATTCGCCTTCACGCGATCGTTGTAATCGACGTTGACCGTGAGAATGGGGCCGGAAACGAACGTGCCAACCTGCACGCTTCGCACCGGCTGCACCGTGCCGGTCGAGGTGACAATCTGCCGAATGGTTCCGCGCCGCAGCGCGGCGGTGCGATACGGGCTGTCGGCCGAGCCGGTTCTCTTTGCGAGAAAGCCGTTATAGCCCGCCGCTCCGGACCCGACGATAATGCCCACGAGGAGCATCCAGACAAAAAAACGTTTCATGTTCTTTTTACCCTTTCGATTACTCTTCCGACGCGTTCAAAGCCGCGGCGGCGCGCGAAAAATCGGTCGAGTCGCAAATCACGCGACCATCGTGGATGACAACGGTGCGGCGGGCGTG
>CAZWNM010000528.1:0-2631 GCA_964635765.1 uncultured Planctomycetaceae bacterium
TCTAAATCCCTCGGCCCTGGGCGTTGCCGGGCAGCAAAGTGAAATTATCGAGTTGGCCCTGACCTATGGATTTGCGGGAATAGACTTGAACATCGCGGAATTCGCCGCCCGAGTCCGCCTCAAGGGAATGCCTTACGCCAAGCGGCTGATTCAGAGCGGAGGGGTTCGCATCGGCACTTTTGCGCTGCCGCTGGAATGGGATACCGACGACGAGAGCTTCCAAAAGGAACTCAAAAAGCTGCCGGAATACGCCGGGTATGCGGCGGAGTTGGGCTGCACCCGATGCACCGCCACGCTGGCCCCAGCCGGCGACACGCGCCCCTACCACGAAAACTTCGAGTTCCATCGCCGCCGCCTCAGCGATATTTGCGCCGCGCTGCAACCGGCCGGCGTTCGATTGGCGGTGGGTTTTCAGGCCGCCGAAAAACTGCGGCAAAATCGGGCATACCAGTTTATCCACGACTTCGACGCCCTCACGCTCCTGTTGAACATGGTTGCGGCCCCGAACTTGGGCCTCCTGCTCGACATTTGGGATCTCGTCGCCGCCGGGGGCTCAGTCGAGGCGGTTCGCAAAATTCCGGCGCAGCAAATCGTGGCCGTGCAAGTGGCTGACATGCCGGCCGGCGTGGCCGCGGCCGACCTGGACGAAAAATCCCGCCTGTTACCGGGCGGCGAAAACGGCCGCATTGACATGGTTGCATTTTTGACCATTTTACGCGAACTTGGCTACGATGGGCCGATCACGGCCAAGCCTTCGCGCAGCGTATTTCCCAATCGCCGCCGCGAGGCCGTCGTCAAGCTGACCAGCGAGTCGTTGGACAAGGTTTTACGCACCGCCGGTGTGTCGCTGCCCGCTCGTCCCGTTCCCAAAGCCACGAACGAACTGGGCGAAGAGGACTAGAGGGGAAATCGAGGATTGGCGAGCGGGATGCGTGAGCATCCTGTTGCCTTGCGGCTTCGCACTAGCCACAGACCACTAGCCCATGACCACGAGTTCGATGCGGGCGACAATCTGGGGACTCGGACACTTCGGCGGCGGACTTTCGGCCGCGCGATGGCTGGCTGAACAAGGCGCCGAAGTCACCGTGACCGACCAAGCCGATGCGGCGGCGCTGGCCGACGCGCTGCCATTGTTGGCCGACGTGCCGATCGCCGCGCTGCATCTCGGCGGGCATCGTCCGGAAGATTTCCAGAATGCCGATCTGATCGTCGTCAATCCGGCGGCTCGGCCCGACAGCCCTTGGCTGAATTTGGCTCGCCGGTCGGGCGCGAAACTTCGCACGGAACTGGAATTGTTCCTCGAAAATTGTCCGGCGCAGATCGTCGGCGTCACCGGCAGCAACGGCAAATCGACCACCTCTGCCATGATCGCGTCGATCTTGCAGGCGGCCGGCCGAAAAACTTTTTTGGGCGGAAACATCGGCGGCAGCCTGCTCGACCAACTGCCGAGCATGTTATCCGACGCTTGGGTCGTGCTGGAAATCAGCAGTTTTCAGTTGTGGCATTTTTCGCCGGCCGCACGGATGCCGCACGTGGCCGTCGTGACCGGCTGCACGCCGAACCATCTCGATTGGCACGCCACTTTCGCCGACTATGCCGCCGCCAAGCAGCGGATTTTGACCGGCCAGACGCCGAATGATTTTTCGATATTGAATCCATGCGACGCCGAGGCGGCGACGTGGACGAATCGCATTCGCGGCCGGCAGATTCAAGTGGTGGCTGATGCGTGCGAGTTGCCGGAATTGTCGTTGCCCGGCGAACACAATCGCCTGAACGCCGCGATGGCCGCCGCTGCCGCCCGTGCTGCCGGTTGCACGGCGGAGGAAATTCGGCGAGGGCTGCAATCGTTTCGCGGCTTGCCGCAGCGGCTCGAACTCATTGCGACCCTCGACGGCCTGACGTTTTACAACGATTCGACGGCGACTACGCCCGAATCGACCATCGCCGCGCTTCGGGCGATGCACGCGCCAACATGGCTGTTGGCCGGCGGCAAAAACAAGGGGTTCGATTTCCGTCCGATGATCGCGGAAATTATCGCACGGGCGTCCGGGGCGGCGTTTTTCGGATCGGTTCGCAACGAGCTTCTTTCGCTGGCGAAGGCGACAACGCCCGATTTTCATTGCGCGGCCGTCGAAACGCTTCGAGACGCCCTCGATTGGTGCCGGTCGCGCGCCCGATCCGGCGACGTGGTATTATTGTCGCCCGGCTGCGCCAGCACCGATCAATTTCGCAATTTCCGTCATCGCGGCGAGTTTTTTTCGGAGTTGGTGATGCCCGGAAACGGGGGTGGCACGCATTGACGCGCGGTGAGCGAATGCCAACAATGAGATAGAGAGTGGCCGCAATAGTCGGAGGCTATTACGACATTTGCTTACTGAACATTTCGCTTGCGGAACATAACCACGAAAGCATATCCTTATGAGCGAATCTTTTTCCGACGCAACGCCCGGCGACTCGAACCGGCATGCGCCGTCCGATTGCGGCAGTTGCTCCAAGAGCGATTGCCCCTCGAAACAGCGCACGCCCCAAGAGTCGGAGCAGGATTTCGAGGATCGCCGCGAGTTGGAACGCCGGATGTGCCAAATCGGCATGAAGCTGTTGGTCATGTCGGGCAAGGGCGGCGTTGGAAAG
>CAZWNM010000529.1:0-2627 GCA_964635765.1 uncultured Planctomycetaceae bacterium
TCCAACTCCCACCGGCGCCTCTTATTTTAACTCCTTGCCGTGCAATTTGTTACGGCAATTTTCACAACGTCGGCCGGGGCGTCTTTTTGGGCGGTGTTGCCAAGAGTGTTGCCAGCCGCCGGGGTGTTGCCGTTTTCGCTTCCAAACTTGGCCCACAAGTCGCCGGCCACTTCGTCGGCATCAAGGTCAACGTAAAAGCCCATCGAGGTGGCGATACTCGAATGGCGCATCAACCGCCGCAAAACCGCCGGCGTAACTTTGCTGGCCCATCGGGTGCCGAAAGACCGGCGTAGGTCGTGGGCCGACGCAAACTTGCCAGCCGCCTTATCGACCACAACGCCCGCCTTTTTGCCGATGCTGGAAATTATCGCCCCCACCTTTCCGGGGCCGATGGGTTCCCCGCCACGTTCTCGGGCCAGCTTGAACACTAAGCCCACCCGCTCGGCTTTCGGCGTTTCCAACAGCCATTGGGCAAAGTCGGGTGTCATGGGTAGCAATTCATCCCGGCCGGACTTTTGCCCCTTGGCCAGAATCCGAAAACGGGGATGTTTTCCCCCCAGGTCAACAGAGAAAAGCCCATCATCCCAATCGAGGGCCACGGCTTCGCCAATGCGTAACCCGCTCAGCCATAGGCCGATCAACAGCCGTTCCCATGCCGTGGCATCGTTCGAGCGCACTTTCGGGGCTGCCAGCAACAGCCGGTCAAACTCCTCGCCGCTGATCGGCCTGCCCTTCATTAGCTTCGCCCCCTTCGCCCGCCGGGGGCCGTGCATCGCGGGAACCTTGGCCAGCATCCCCATCGAAACACCCCACGATAACGCCGCGTGAATATGGCGCAGGTTCTTGGCAATCGTGGTTTCGCCCATGCCGCCGTCGCGTAGCTTGCTTTGGAAACGGCTTAGGGTCGCCGTGGTCAACTTGACTAGCCGATCGGGATTCAAGACGCGCTCGACGTGCCCCATTGCAACGCCGGCCGTCGTTTGCGTTCTCTCGGCAAGGGTAGCCAACTTTTCATCTTCGTATCGCTTGCGAAATTCTGCCCACGTCAACCGGCTCGGGGCCTGATAGCGGCCGGTGTTCAATTCATCTTGCCAAACGGCCGCCGCCCTCTCGGCTTCCCGCCGGTCGGTCGTGCCGCTCGACTTCGCCACCTTCTTACCCGTGGTCGGGTCTTTGTAGGTCAGCATCAAATTGCGGCCGGCGCCATAGCTGGCAACGCCTACGCTGATTTCGTCACTCATGGCAATTGCTCCAAGAAAGACCGTAAGCCGTGATACCTGCTAAGAAGTAGTCGAGGACTACCGCGCGGCCTTGCTCCCCGCCAATGCGGATCATCGCTTGGGTACGCGCACAGATACCACGGCTCACGGCCTGATTGAACATCGCTTAGATTCCTCGATAGGGTTCTTACGCCCTGGTGGTCAGTCTGATTTGACCACCATGAGCATTATCGTCAATTTTTCGTTGTGGTCAATACCTTATCCCCTGTCTCTCGCAAAACCGGCGTCGCCCTTGCCCCGCTGTTGCGTTCCGATGCCCTTGGGCGTGTTCCAATAAGTCCGGCACAAGTGCCCCTAGAATCGCGTCCTACGTCGTCACTTGGTGAGCGCGGCAATGCCGAGTCTTTTCCCGATCTTCAGTAATTGGTCAAGGGCCTTGTTCGCAATCGAGAGGTACGGATTTTGTACGGGATAGCCCGCTGGCGACTTGATAACGTCGCCCAATTCTGCCGCCTTGGCCTCGGCTGCCTTCCATCGTGTCCACGCCGTGACGTACAAGGTGAGCGTGTCGGCGGTCCCCGGCCGCGTCATGTCGAGCGTTGGGGCAAGCTCCAGCCACTTGGCAACGGCCACGGGGTCGAGGTGTTCCGGCGGGTTCGGTATCGGACCATTGGCAACGGTCGTTTTTTCTGGCCTTGGACGTAGCAATCGAAGTGCGGTCATGGGTTTTTCCCTTTTGTGAAAAGCGAATCGGTCCAAGTTCGATGAAAATCGAGCAACGCGGCGTCGTGTGTAAGCATGACCTGCTCAATGCTCGAACAGCTTCGGAGATTCGCCGACGATTCGACCACGAAAGCGCGGCCGTCGGTCAATTCCATCAAGAGAATCTTCGCATGGGTCAAGCACGCCACAACGCGGTGGCCTCGGGTGCCAAGCTCATGTGCCAGCCGTTCGCAACTCTCTTTTTCGTTCGACTTGAAGTAAACCGAAAAAAGGAAGTCCACCTTTCCGATACGGCCGGCGTCGATCTCCGTCAACAGCGCGTCGAGGTTGTCTTTGCTGAATCCAAGCGTTGCGATGCCGAGATAGGCAATCGTCGCCGGGCTGGCCAAGTGCAACACCGCTTCGACAACGTGCCACAACGAATACCGCTTCGCCGTGGCAAGGTGGTATGCTTCGCCCGGCTCGGGCAGGCGGCCGATATGTTCAATAGCGTTCTGCAATCGGCGTGCGTCCAGCAAAACCCGCTTGTCCGTGCGCCGAACGTGCTTTTGATCGGCAATCAGCCGCCGGCCAGCGTCTTTTTCGAGGCCGACAAGCTCGGGGAAAATCGGCTTAATGCCGTCAAGGTCCATCGTCGGTAGTGTGTCGGTCCAGTCTGGCATGGTTAGATTAGGTGGGCACAAT
>CAZWNM010000530.1:0-2623 GCA_964635765.1 uncultured Planctomycetaceae bacterium
TCGCAAGTCTTCGCTGTAAAAGTCTTTCGGCCGCAAAAAGCCGAGTTCGTCGATGACGGACGGCGCGATCATCGCGCTGCCGACAACCCACGTTTCGGCGTCAGCATCATGCGGCGGGGACTGTTCAAGGATTTCTTGCGATGGGTTCATGGTTATGCTCGGTACTTGATCGGTTCTTTCGGCTTGGCCGGGCTGGAGGACTGGAAGCCGTTGCGCTCCCACGTCCTGACGGCTGCGTGCCAGTCTTTCATGGACTGCCCGCCCTTGAACTTCCACCCCCTCGCCTCGTAGTGGTCGATGAACTGCTGCGGATCGACGGCATTTTTTCGCTCTCGGCAGTATGCGGAAACGTCTTGGATGGTCGGCGGAATAAACTTTTGGCCGGGCGTGCCCTCTTGTTCTTTGGTTCTTGTTCTATTGGTTCTTGTTAGGGTTGCGTTTTGTGCCCCCCCTCCCCTGTCGTTTTGTGCCGCCCCTTCCGGCACGTCGCAACCCCCGGTGTCGTTTTGTGCCGCCGGTTCCTGGGGGGTAAGTAACGGCAAAGAATACACTGGTGGAAGCGTGCCGCCGTTGACGCCTGACTGTACCTGCCGATACACAAGCCCACTGCCAACCAGCTTGGCGACTGCCATTCGTGCGCGTCGTTCTTTGACGCCAGCAACCGCCGCGATTCGCGTCATCGACGGAAAGCACTTCCGCTCCTGGTCACAATGACGAAGCAGCGCAACATAGACGGCAATCTCCATCGGCCCCATCGCCGAAAGACGATCAACGGCGTCATGTTCAAGCTGGCTCCATCCGCTCATGCCCCCACCCCCGTCAACTCACGCTGCAATTCGACAAGAAGGCTCAACTCCGCATCGACGGCGCGCCGCACAATATCGCGGGCGCGGCCGTCAAGTTCGACTTCGGCGGCCTCCAACCGCTTGATATGCGGCGGAATCGTCGCGGCCAGTTCAGCAAACGCGGCGTGGCGATCGATACTGGCCTTATTCATCGCCGCCGCCTTCCTGCCGCTCGGCCTTATCGGCTGTCATCGTGGCGAGGTGTTCCACGAATCTGTAGACGGAATTGCCAGTCACGTACTTCATGCGGCCGATAACCACGGTTTGCAAACCGGCCTTTTGCACGTCGCTGATAACTTTGTCTGCCCATCCCATGCGGCGGGCCGCTTCACGCAAGGGTAGAACCTCATCGCGCGATATGCTGCCGAGTTGACTGGCTGGCTTTTCGAGGGGCTTTTTCATCGTGCGCCCCCATCCGTCGCCGGCTGTTTGTGCGCCTCGATAAAACGCAAGAGGTCGGCCGCGTCGAATCGGGTTTCCTTGTTGGGAAAAACGACGCGCGGCAGTTCGCCACGATTAGCAAGTCGCAAGACTTGGCGGGGTGTGAGTTGAAGAAACTCGGCCGCTTCGGATTGGGTCAGTAGCTTTGTCATGCCCCCAATTAAACAGGGCGCACGCGGGGCAACGCAACTCAGAAAATGCGGGGCAAGAGGCGGTGCAACACGGTGCAACGCGGGGCATTTTTCGCTATACCTTCTTTCGCTGTTTCTTCGTTGGCGTCTTGCTGTCGCGTTCCATTCGAGCACGTTTGATATTGCTGTCAACCGTGCCTTTGGCGATTTTGTTGGGGCTGTCCGGGCAGATTACGGCCCGTTCTGTCGCCGTCATGCTCTCCCATTTAGCATGAATCTTCGCTGGCTTGTGGTAGGTGTCTGTGCCGATGGCTTCGTACCACTCCAAGAACTTCGCGTCGCGGGGGGCAATACCCTTCCCGATTGCTTTTGCGCTCAGCACGTCATTCGTGGCGTCGCCGCCGGGCTGTTGCGGTGCCGCCCCGTTTTCCGCCGGTTGGGCGTCATTATTTCCATTGGCCGCAGCTATTTTCAGAGAATATCTTAGCCGATTGCTCACGGCGGCAGCACGTTTAAGAAGCGGCTCCAATTGCTTCATTGCTTGATGCGTGCTGCTATAATCGCCGGTGTTGGCATACTCTTCGTAAGCGACGCCAACGTCGTAAACACTCATGTGGGTTTTGCCTGCCAACTCAAGGATTTCGATAATCCATTGCTTATTGGTCGAGCCGGCCGGAGGAATAATTTCTGCCGCTACTCCTTGCTCCGCCAACTCTTCGAGATGTCTCATTGCATCTTGGCACTGCCGCCCACATTCTCCCCGCTTGTTTAGAATCTCGACCGTTTGTGGGTCGTCAAGGGGATCGACGTTTTTCAGTGGGCGACGTGAGCCGTTGGCGTGGATTCGTGGCAACACTTCGTTTGGTGCCAAGCTGAGTCCCGACAATCTGTCAAGTAATCTTGCCCACTGGAATAGCTGGTCAAATGATTTGCAGAATTCCTTCAGGAGCATCGTTCATCATCCTTTCGTTCCGGGCGGCTGGCCGGCGGTTGTGGCGATGATGCTTCCACGGCGCGCCGGTCGGCCTGAGCGGGAGCTACCCGCAAACCCGGATATTCAATTTATCGTTTCGAGAATCCTTTTCAATACCAAGTGTTGCCAACAGTGTTGCCAGCTTGATCGTTTCGGGGTGGTGTCGGGAACGTGTCTGCAATCAGTCGTATGTTGTTTTCCCGATGCTTTCGAGTGTTTCGGGAATGTGTCGG
>CAZWNM010000531.1:0-2621 GCA_964635765.1 uncultured Planctomycetaceae bacterium
ACTGGCATATAGAGATTATGCCGAGTTTAACGAGAACGGCCGGTTTTGAGTGGGGCACCGGATTTTACATCAATCCGGTTCCGCCCGAGCAGGCGGCCGCTTTCTTACGAGAAGTTGAGGTTGAATTGCCGACGCCGTAAACTTTTTTGATAAGGCAGACTGGATAATTTGGGGTGCGATTGCCGATGAAGGAGTTATTCCCGTTTCGCGGGAATACGCACACCATTGACATCCCCCCATACAAGACACCTGCCCCAGACGCACCATGCCAAATCGCATTCGCCTGATCCTTGCCATTCACAACCACCAGCCCATCGGCAATTTCGACCATGTTTTTCAACACGCATTCGAAGACAGCTACCAGCCGTTTTTAGAAGTTTTCAGCCGATACCCCACGCTGAAGATGTCGCTGCACACGAGCGGCTCGCTGATGGAATGGCTCGCCGCGCATCATTCCGAATACGTCGATCGCTTGGCGGAGTTGGTCGAGCAAGGGCGGGTCGAGATTCTCGGCAGCACGTATTACGAGCCGATCCTGGCGATGATTCCGTCGTGCGATCGCGTCGGACAAATCCGCAGTTATACCCGCTGGCTGCAAAACCGGCTCGGCGCGACGATCCGCGGCCTTTGGATGCCGGAGCGCGTTTGGGAACAAACATTCGCCCGCGACTTGGCCGACGCCGGCATCGAATACACCGTGCTGGACGATTTCCATTTCAAGTGCGCCGGCATGACCGACTCGCAATTGACGAGCCACTTGCTCACCGAAGACGAAGGCCGCGTCGTGTCGGTGTTTCCTGGCAGCGAGCGGCTTCGCTACCTCATTCCGTTCGGTACGCCGCAGCAGACGATCGACTATTTGGCCAAGCTGGCCGAGGAGCATCCCGATTCGATCGCAGTGTTCGGCGACGACGGCGAGAAGTTCGGCACGTGGCCGGAGACGAAAAAACACGTTTACGACAACGGCTGGCTCACGCAATTCTTCGACGCGTTGGTTCGCAACCAAGATTGGGTGCAAGTGACGACGCTAGCCGAGGCGTTCGACAACGTGCCGCCGGTGGGCAAGATTTATCTGCCCGATTGCAGCTATCGCGAGATGACGGAATGGGCGTTGCCCGTCGAGCGGCTCGTCGAGTTCGAGCGGCTTTCGCACGAGATGCAGAACGATCCGCATTGGCCGGCGCTCCGGTCGTTCATGCGCGGCGGATTTTGGCGCAACTTCAAGGTGAAATACCCCGAAGCCGACGAGATGTACTGCCGCATGATGATCGTAAGCCGCCGATTGCAAGAGACGATCGCGGCGGCCGCCGCCGGCGATTCGGTCAACGCCGACTTGGTCGAACGAGCCAAGACGGAGCTCTATCGCGGCCAGTGCAATTGCGGTTATTGGCACGGCGCGTTCGGCGGCATTTACTTGCCGCACTTGCGCAACGCCATTTATCAGCATTTAATCGCCGCCGACAATTTATTGGACCGAGCCGTCGGCAAGCCGGAAACGTGGATCGAAGCGTCGGCCGACGACTACAATTTCGACGCCCGGCAAGAAGTCCGCCTGACGAACGACCGGATGATGGCAATGGTTGCCCCGAGCCGCGGCGGGCAAATGACCGAACTCGACGTTCGCCGGATCGAACACAACTTGCTGGCCACGCTCGCACGCCGGCCGGAAGCGTATCACCAACGGGTGCTGGCCGGCGCCGCCGCTCAAAACGGCGAGTACGTGGCGAGCATTCACGACCGCGTTGTGTTCAAGCAGCCCGGCCTCGACCAACGCTTGCAATACGACGATCATCTGCGGAAGAGCCTGGTCGATTTGTTCTACGACAACGACGCGACGCTGGAATCGGTCGCGGCGAACAAGGCTGCGCAACGAGGCGATTTCGTCGGCGGCATTTATGAGGCGAAAATTCGCCGCAATCCCGATCGGATTCAAGTGCAATTGCTCCGCGACGGCGTGGTTCGCGGCGATGGCGCGGCCGGCGGCGACGTTCCGTTGCGCATCACGAAGGGCCTGACGCTCGACGCCGGCAGTTCGCTGTTGCAAGTCGCCTACTTGCTCGAAAATCTGCCGCAAAATCGGCCGTTGCATTTCGCCGTCGAGTTCAATTTCGCCGGCATGCCCGCGAACGCTTTCGGCCGCAATTTTTCCGACCTCGACGGCAACCTTCTCGGCCAACTCGGCACTCGGCTCGACCTGAGCGGTGCGCTCGGCTTGAACCTGACCGACGAGTGGATCGGCCTCGATGTCGGCCTGAAAATGTCACGGCCGACGAACTTCTGGACATTCCCGATCGAAACGGTCAGCCAATCGGAGGGCGGGTTCGAGCTGGTTCATCAATCGGTCGTCGTGATGCCGCACTGGCAGGTCGAAGCCGACCGCGAAGGCCGTTGGAGCGTGACGATGCAGATGTCGCTCGACACGACCCGAGCCGAAACCCGCAACCATCACGAAGAATCGGTTGCCGTGACGGCCTGACGCGTTGGAATGCAAAACACCGGCTGATTTACGATCGCCGCGTGTCGTTGTTGCATGCAAGTTGATGGGCGGAAATACCACGCGAGAGCCATTGCAATGAAAGTCGCATCGTCGCCGATTTCATACCAGGCTTGGCAGCGGCTGC
>CAZWNM010000532.1:0-2620 GCA_964635765.1 uncultured Planctomycetaceae bacterium
ACCGTTCCGCGGCCTATCGGCCAGCAAACTCGGCTGGAACAGCCGTGTTTGCGGTAGAACAAGGATCATTAGCCACATCGGTATCAATAAAGGGCGAAATGCTCAGCGTGGAGCGTCGGCCGTCTCTCAGTCTCCAAGTCTTTTCCCGCGCCCCGCCCCTCCTTGCTGTTTTCACAACTTCGATTAGAATGCAATCGCGTCTGGGATGAAGCGTCGATGGCTCGGAGGGCGAGCGCCGGCAAAGTTTGCCATGCTTGTCTAAACTCTCATTTCTACGTCGGCTTTTGGAAAGGTTCAGATCATGACGATCTCGACGGCGATGCGGCAGATTGGCATTTTGGCGACCTTTGCGTTTTTCATGACGGCCGCCGTATTCAGCGGCTGCAAGCCAGGCGAAAAACCGGTCGAAAAATCGCAAAAATCTGCGAAGGAAAAAACGCCGCCGTCGGCCGTCAACAAACAATCGGAAGCCGTTCAGCCGACGGCTGCCGCGAACCCGGCCGAGGAAACACCCATACCCGATGCGGAAGAAATGAGATCGGCTGAGGGAAATCGGACAAAGAACGTCGCTCCGACCGGTTCGGCGGGCAGGGCGAAATCGTCCGATGTGCCGAAGGACATCACGACGCTGCTGCCGTATACCGTGCAGCCGTACGATCCGGCGTTGTGGCAAGATTCCGCAAAACCGCAGGGCATGAAGAAACCGGATGATTTGGAAAAGCCGTTGGTCGATAAGCCCGACGCGTTGGTGCCGCTCGACGACAAGGAGCTTGTCTGGGTCGATAAAAAGAATCGGCACGTTGTTTTGCACGGCGCGATTTGTGCGACCGATACGCCGTTGGAGTTTTTCGCCACGTATGCAAATCGGGCGTACGAATCGGTGCTGACGATCAACGTGAAGCCGTTGACGGTTCACGCTGCTCTGCTGGCCGTCGGCGCCGTGGCCGGCCATCCGTCCCAATTTATTCCGGCCGTGCCGCCGGAAACTGAATCCGAGTTCGTCCCGCCCACCGGCACGGAGGTCGCCATCGAGGTGCGTTGGCGCGACAAGGACGGCCGCGTGTTTTCCGCGCCGGCTCAGTATTGGGTGCGAAACGTCAAAACCAAGAAGGAATTGGACACCAATTGGGTGTTCGCGGGAAGCCAGTTCGTGACTGATGCAACGACGGGCAAAGAATACTATCAAGCCGACTCGGGCGAATTGATATGCTTGCTGAGCTTGCCCAACGCGATGCTCGATTTGCCGCGCCGCGGCTATGGCGCGCTCGAGGCCCGCTCGTTCGAGGTTTTCAAGGAACATCTGCCGCCCGACGGCACGCCGGTGACGGTGCTGCTCAAGCCGATCTTGTCGAAAACAGCCGCTGCTCCAAAACTTTCCGCCAAGGAAATCGCCGACGCCGAGCCGAAGGTTCTCGCGGCGGCCGAGGTGTGGCTCGCGCTGCTCGATCGCGGCGAATATTCGCAGTGTTGGGAAGACGCCTCCGGCTATCTAAAAGGCGCCGTCGAGCGCCGCGATTTCGTCAAGCAAATCGGCGCCATGCTGAAACCGCTCGGCAAAGCGAACTCCAGAAATATCCAATCGAAGCAATACGAAGCGTTTTTGCCGGCCATGCCCGACGGCCACTATTTCGTCCTTCAATATAAAACGGCGTTTGCCAAGAAAGCCTCGGCCGTCGAGACGATCACGCTGACGTTTTCCAAGGACAACAAGTGGCGCGTTATCCGCTATTTCGTGAGGTGACGCTTCGCAATATGCCATTTCTAACGGTTGCGCGGACTTATGGC
Source organism: uncultured Planctomycetaceae bacterium (assembly GCA_964635765.1). GTDB lineage: Bacteria > Planctomycetota > Planctomycetia > Pirellulales > Thermoguttaceae. The sequence goes on from CAZWNM010000532.1 coordinate 1,786, forward strand.
TTTCGCCGCCTCTATCCGCCGCGCTAATGCCCCGCCGCACGCCGCTCCCAAACCCAACTTCGGAACTATACTTTCCGAAACGGGAACTCTTGTCGGCAAATAGGCAAAGAGCGTGCGAATATGGCAAATGACACCAAGCAGGCGCCGAGCGATTCGTGGGTCGTGACGTTGTGGGACAATTATCTTCCCGTCTTGGTCACGGTCCTCGTTGGAATCGGTTTTTCCATCGGCGCGTTCTTCGTCGTTCGTTGGTGGGAAACGCGGGACATCGCCGTGGCTTTCAAGCTCCACGCCCGCGAACGCACCGATGCCGTGAAAAACAGTTTCCAGGTCGAAATGGGCATGTTGAAGCTGTACACCGCGGCGCTCATGGAAGACGGCGTCGTGGAAAAGGACGAGTTTGAACATTTGCTCAAGCCGTTCGGTTCGGACGACAACAACATCGAAGCGATCGAATGGCTTCCTCGCGTGCCCAAAGACAAGCGGCGGGAGTTCGAGGCCGCCGCGCAAAAAGACGGTTTTAAGGATTTTCAAATTTCAGAAACCGACAAGACCGGAATGATCGTTCCGGCCGGCGATCGCGACGACTATTTTCCCGTTTATTATACCGGCCCCAATCCGGCCGCGCCGGGCGTCGTGGGCTATGACGTCGGCAGCGAAGCGATTCGCTTGGAATGCTTGAACGAGGCCCGCGACCGCGGCGTGGCCACGGCCAGCGGACGCATCACGTTCATTCAAGACGCCAACAATGCCGGCGGATTTCTCGTCGTTCTGCCGGTCTACGAAAAGGGCAAGCCGACGACCACCATCGAGGAACGCCGCACGTATCTCAAGG
>CAZWNM010000533.1:0-2613 GCA_964635765.1 uncultured Planctomycetaceae bacterium
CGGGGATTAACCCGCTAAAATAGGAGTAGGAAGCGGCGTCACTAACGGGCACGGCGAACGGCGGCTTCACCAGCTTGCCGGTTTCAATGTTCAAAAAGAACACGCCTGCGCCGTGAGTATCGTTGAGCGTCACCGTTTGCTCGATCACGGGTCCAAATGGTTCGGCTGCGGCCGTAGTCTTTGTCGCCGGGGGAACGCTGGGAGCCGTGAACTCCGCCTGCCCCATAATGTCCGCCGTGGACACTTGGAAGTGTATCGACAGGACATCGCCAAGCCACAGCCCGCTGCCAGTGCGTCGCATTTGAAAGCCAGCGTCGCCGCCGATCTTGTTGTTAGTCGGACTGTACAAACCGCGAATAGTCACTGCCGCACTGTCCAGACGATCGCCGACAAGAACCTGCAAGTCGTCAAAATGAATGTCCTTGTCTGTCAATTGCCTAATGACCTCGCGTCGGAGCCCTTCCTGCGTCGCTTCGCGCTCGCCGCGATGAATGAAGCGGGTTTTCTCCGAGACTGCGTCGGAAATAACCATCACAACATCGGAATTCGCCGGAGAAACACCGCTGGACGAGCCGGCGATGACACCCGGCGCAGGCTGCAACGCCACGTTGCGGAACTCGACCCATTCGTAGGGGCGGCTTTGGAGTTTTATCTCCTTGATTTTTTTGAGGGAGAGGCCGGCGAAGGTCGCTCGATTGATTCGCAATCTTGTGGGAGCGGACGGGGGGCTGCCAGGCGATTGTTCGCTTACGGCCTGTTGCACATCACACGCTAACCCTGCCCTGAGTTCCCGGCCGTCGTCGTCGATTGCGATTACACGAACTTCATCCGTCAAATGGTCAGAGGCAACGACAACGACTCCGTCCTTGGTTTCGATGGGCTTGGCTAAACCACCGGAACGGCCACTCGACGCCCCCGATTGTCCGCCGCGACTGTAGGTTTTGTTTGCGATGTCTTGCCAAGGCCCAGTGCCGATTCCATATCGCACGCTGACCGTACTGCGTACGGAAGGCATTTGCGCAAGGAACATGAGAAAGTCAACGGAATTGCGCACTTCCTTGCCTTGCTGCTTTACGCTTCCGAAGCAGTACGAAACGGAACTTGGCACGACTTTGTAAATCATGTCGACGGGCTCTGACGGTCGATTTCCAATCTTAGCATAGAACGCTCGTATCTTCGGGCTATTGCCGCCCGAACAACTGCCCATAATCTCACACGGCGGCTCGATCATGGATGAGCCGTCCGGCTTCCACCAGCGGCTATTGTCATTTTCTCCCACGCCTACCAGCTCGACCGTGACGCCATTGCTAAACCGTGCTGTCCACGGGCCATTGGTGTATTGACAATCTGTGATGCGTTCGCTTTCTGGGCCGGAACTCGCTCGGCCTCCAAAGTGGTCCTGGTAGGAAAGTCTCGCTATTCCGATGGTCAGCAAAATGCCGAGCGGAATCGCCAAAAGAAGCCAGGGTTTCTTGGCAAGATACCGCCGACCGAGGAGGCAACAAAGCAAGACCACGAGGAGTGAGGTAAACACAGGCAGCCAAGTCATGCGAAACCAGCTTCCGACCAAACCGACAAGTGGGAGACCGGCCACGCATAGCAAGATCGCCGCGATTCCCATGAGTCGCTCGAAGCCCGTGATGGGAGGCGGCGCGGGCCGTCGGCTTCTCACTTGCTCAAAAGCCTTGGCGACCGTCGGCTGACACAACACGACCAACGCCCAAATGCCGATGGGCAGACCAACGAAGCAGGCTGGCGAAACGATGGCCAGGACACTGGCAGCGATGCCGAGTCCGTAGGCTTGCAGCCGTTTCATTTTCAGCCCGGCAAATATCATTAAGCTGCTGAGAATCACGGGGACGAGACCAATCGCGAGCATTATCGCAAGTGCCGTCAGAATGCTAAAGTTGTTCTGGCTTGCCTGTGGTCTGATGCCTTCGTTCACACGCATTTCGATGGAATCAATCCGCGTAAAGAACACCACGACAGAAGAAACAATCAGAGGAGTCGCCAACAAGTTGAGGATGCCCGTGACCAACAGCCCGATGGCCGGCCCTTTGACTTGCCGCCGGGCTTCCTCAATCGCGGCATCGTCGGCAGGCGACGCCGCACTGCTGGGCAAGCCAGCAGTGGCACCCAACGCACTGGCAGGGCCGGGGGCACGCTCGTGTTGAGTGGCACTTGGTGAATCCAATAACGGTAGATGTGCGACCGACAATAAGGATTGAAACCATGCGAAGATCGCCACATAACATGCGGATATCCAGGGAAACATCAGCAACCAATCCACGCGGAGCAAATTCTTCGGCGATGACGAGTTGAGTGCCGCAATCATATAAACAATAATGAACCCAATGGGCCATGACACGGCGACTCCGTGCCAATTAATGACTTTTTTCCCATCCCGGACGCCAATCATCATTACCCATGATCGCCAGTCTTTGCGTCGGTCCGTGCATGTGCCACGGGCAGCGTGTTCGGTTTCGTCCGAAGCGCCGGCGGAGCGGGGGGCACGCTTGCGTTTCAGCACGATCCAAATGCAGCCAATGCCGATGAGGGTCGATAGCAAGGCGGCGGCGAGCCGGGCTACGCTGAGATCTCGGCTTTCGACGC
>CAZWNM010000534.1:0-2607 GCA_964635765.1 uncultured Planctomycetaceae bacterium
CCGCGTGCCGCCTTCGTAAAAAGTCCACCAGTCGTCGAGGCATCGTGCACTACATGGATCGATGCATTCGTTGGCTCCAAAGGTTTCGGAGAAGGAAGGGCGATCGAGATAGGCCGCCAGCAGCCGCCGATTCGTGTCGGCCCGGTCGGGCATCGTCCGCGCGAGCCGCTCGCCGCCCGCAAGCACGCGAATCTTGCCGTATACCGCCGGCGAATGCTGCCGGCCGTTGGTCATCAACAACAACGGCGTTCCGGTGCGCGGCCAGAAGATCATCCGATGCCGCAGCCAGCGCGGCGATTGTTTCGTCGGCAGCGTTTCGCCGGGATTATCGAATCCGGCATCGACCACCAGCGGCTGAAGCGCGCCGGCGGCGTTCGGTTCCAAAATGCTCACGCCGAGCGTTTGTGGAACGTCGCTCGGATACTCGATTTCCAAAATGTGCGGCCGGCCCGGCTGACCGATCGGCAGCCAATACGCCTCCCAACTGACGTCGGGCGAATCGGCGTTCGGCTTCAATAAAACCGTCTCGCCGAGCGCGTGCCGCTGCGGCTGACTGCAATTATTGCCCAGCGGGCCGGTCCACGATCGCGGCAGCCGGTTCTTCGCCAGCGAAAGCCGCGGCAGCTTGCCAATCTTTTCGTACCATCGCGGATTGGCCGGGTCGATCTCGAGCACCGTCGCCATTTCCCGGTCGTTCTTCGGCGACGGCGGCCGATTCGCGCTCAACACGACCAGTTGCACCCGTCGTTCGGCGACAACGTGTTTCCAGGTCAACGGCTGGCGAACCGTCTGCGACCAATTAGGCGAAGCAATCGCCGTGACGACGAAATCGTAAACGCCTTCCTCTTGCGGCAACGGCACTTCAACCGCGATCGACTCGCCGCGGTCAGGCATGTCCTGCGTCCAATACTCCCGCCCGCCGCCGATCAATTGCATCTTGAAATGAACGTCCCCTTTGTCGCGCGGCAAACCGTGCGGTTCGAGGGTGCAGGCAAATGTTTCGCCCGGGCCGAACACGAGATTATCGCGGGCCAACCGCACGCGAAGCGAATCGCCGGGCGCCCGCATCGCCAGCAAATGATTGCCCCGCTTGTCGACATCTTTGTTGACGAACTCGCCGGCGAGATCGGCCAGCGGCACTTCGACGTTCATGAGATGACCAGGCTCGTCGGCGGCCATGAATTGCACGTGCAATTTCGCGCTCGGCGGCGCGGTCACCAGAAATTCCACGCCGTCATAATTCCGCGCGCTGCGCTCCTGAATGCAAAGCATCTTGCGACCGTCGCGCGGATCGCCGGCCATCCATATCGAGCCGGGTTCGTCGGCCTCGACGCCGAGTTGATGCGGATCGGCGATCGCGCCTTCGCTCACCGCAATGGCTGCCTGCCACGTGCGGTCTTCGCCGCCGCCCCAAGCGAGCCGCACGCGAACGTCGTCGGCCGCGGCGGTGGCCGATAGCAACACAATCGCGGCGACCGTGCTAGCGATCGGCAAACAACATCGCCACCGTGTTTTCGGACCTCCGTGTCCGACCATCGGCAATCCTGCGACTAGAAATATATGTGAATAGAGGGTGCGGCAGCCTAGACCCAATCGGTGGCGAATTATAGGGTTGCCATTGATGTTCCGCCATGCCGATTTTAACCGGAATTTTCGGACAATTTAGAGGGGAACGTGAGAATAGGCAAGGCGAGTCATCTGCGTAAGTGTCGGCCGGCCGCTGTTTAACCGGAATGTCTCACTGCGGTGTCCCACTGCCGGCACATCAGGCAGTACTGATGAAATCTCCGGAAAAAACGCTGCTGGACAAGCTGGCAGCGGCACGCAAACTTATGAAAACGAACTTTTTCAACAAGGCTTCTACCCGCCAGCCCTTCGCTTGCCGACCAATGCCAAAAGGGCTTTTTGCGGATTGGCGAACTTCGCAATGCCTTCGGTCATCAGCGTCGATTCCAGCTTTTCCATATCGACGAGCTGATCGATCTCCTCGACGATCGGCGGCGGCGGAAGTCGATCGACCTGGCGCGTGAACGTGCGGTTGCTTTGCGCGACCGCGTCGTTCGTGGCGGGCGGATTCGTTTGAATGTCGCTGCCGGCCAACGCCTCGATGTATTTCCACGGCGGATCGCCCGGTTTTTTCGCGCCAGTGCTGGCGAAAACGATTTCCTGCCGCAAGGGCGTGGGCCGGTCGGCCCAAAACAGCTGGTTTTCAGCCCAAATCCGTTTGGCGTTGAGGATTCCGACCAAGCCCTGCGCGGCGGCGGAAAGTTGCGGCACGGCCTTTTCCGCATAAACGTCGAGGCGGGATATAAAAATGCTGTAGACGCTCTTGAATCGGTCGAGACTCGCCCGATGTTTGGCGCCGCGCCACACGGCTCCGCGCGCCAAACGATATTGCCGCAACGAAAAAATCAGCGTCACGTTGACCGTCACGCCGGCGGCCACCAGCGGTTCCAGGGCGTCGAGCCCGGCGGGCGTGGCAGGCACTTTGATCATGCGATTTCGATGCCCCTCGGCCCATTGGCACCCCAGCCGAACGTATTCATTGACTCGGTCGCGGTGCGGCAAACTGAGCGCCGGGTCTTCCAGCAGCGGATCGACCTCGAA
>CAZWNM010000535.1:0-2605 GCA_964635765.1 uncultured Planctomycetaceae bacterium
CAAATGTTCTTGCTGTTTTTCGTCATCCCCGTACCTGCCTGGCTGCTCGGCGTGCTGTTGGTCGGGATGGATATGTTGGGGGCATTGGGCGCACGCCCTGGGTCGAATGTTGCCTACCCCGTTCACCTCGCCGGCGCGGCCTTCGCCCTGGCCTACTATCAACTGCATTGGAACTTGACTTCGTTTTTCGACATCTTCTCTCGGCCAGCCGCCTGGCTTTCGTCGCTCGCGCGCGGCAAGCCTCGGCTCCACGTTCACCGTCCCGATCGAGACAGTTCCGAACCGCCGCAACCTCGTCAGGAATCGCCATCGGAACTTTCGCGGGAAGTCGATCGGATTCTCGAAAAAATCTACCGCGACGGCGAGGCCAGTCTCACGCCGCAGGAACGTCAGACGTTGGAAACGGCCAGCCGGGAGTATCAGAAGAGAAGGGATTAGGGATTGGGGATTGGAACCAGAGTGTGAAGCGGCGGCGGCTCTGCCCCGCGCGTTAGGGATTGTGGTTTGGTTTTGCAACCACGTTTCGCATTCACGGCCGGACCGAGGGTGGCATCGTGCGGAGGTCGAGGTCTTGCCAACGGCCTTGCGGACCGTCGAACGTGTCGTGGTCGGCGAAATAACGTTTCAGTCGGGCGACCTTTTCCGCGGCCGGAAGTTCCTCGGGCTCGCTGGCGCCAGGAGCGTATCCCCAACGAATCCGCGAGCCTGTGGCCGCGGTGAGCCAAAAGACCGGCTCCGACAATCGGCCCGCCGCGACGGCCGAGTCGTCCGTCTGCGGCACAATGCTGTAAAGCCGCAACGATTTCCAAGCGTCACCGATGGCCGCGGCGATTTCCGCCCCGCCGAGCACGCGGGCGTCGCCCCAACGGCTGCCGACCGGGCCGGTCGGCTCTCGATCGACGTCGCGTACCGCAAGATATTGCGTGGCGGCCTCCGTCGATGTGAAATCTTCGGGTCCGAACGGCAACAGCACGCCTTCCGCATCGACCGGCAGCAGCCCGCGAGGAACTTTAATCATGCACGCCGGCTTTCGATACACCAGCTCGACCTTGACCGACGCCGGATGATGCGGGCTGACGCGCGTCACTTTGGCCACCCAGGGATGCGAGGCAAAGGCGTTCGTAATGCGGGGCACGAGATCGGCGTCCAATAGCGACAGCGGACCGTCGAGCGTCGGACTGCGAAAAACCGCGGCGCGAATGTCGGTGTGAATCCAGGCGGGCGGCGGCGTGATTTCGACCTGCTCGGGACCGATGCGATATTCCGGCGTACCAAGAATTCGCGGCTGGAGTTTCACCCAGCCCCACCATGCCGCGCCGACGAACGCGCCGAGCAGCAGGACAATTAAAACGCCGGTTCGGCCCGGCCCGAAAAGCCAAGCCACTAGGCGGCGCAGCGGCAACGTGGAATTTTTTTTCTTGGAAATGGGCATGAAAAAGTTTTCAGTGGTCAGTTTTCAGTTGTCGGTGCTTTTCCCTCGTCCTCCGCCCCTCGTCCCACGCCTCTCCTCATACACCGCCAGCGTGGCCTCGACCATGCAATCGGCAGTAAAATGCTGCAAGGCACGCCGGGCCGCTCGCTCTCGCATTTCCGCACATTCGACCGGCGATGTCAAGGCATGATTGATTTTTTCGGCAAGCGATTTCGGGTCGCGCGGCGGAACGAGCCACGCCAAGGGCTTGCCGTCGGGCTCGGCGCCGAGCAAGTCCGGGATTCCGCCTGCCGTCGTGGCCACGATCGTCCGTCCGGCCAGCATCACGTCGATCAGCGTCGAACAAAGTCCTTCCAAATGCGACGGCAAGACGAACACATCGGCGGCGTGGATCAAATCCGGCACGTCGCGGCGAAATCCGAGAAACCGAACGTGCGACGCGACGCCGAGCCGCTCGGCCTGCCGCTGGAGCGATTCGCGCAACTCGCCGTCGCCGGCCAACGCGACGACCGCGCGGGGATTCTTTTCCAACACCGACGGCAACGCCTCCAGCAAAAAGCGATGGCCCTTGTGATCGGTCAACGTGGCAACCGTCAACAGCAGCGTCTGATCGTCGGCCAGCCCCAGCGCGTGGCGGCCGCGGCGCCGGTCGCCCGACAGAACGCGGTCGGGATCGACGCCGTCATGCACGACTCGCAACATTTCGGCCGGCACGCCGCCGGCAAGACACGCTTTTTCGACCGCGTTCGACACGCACACGACGCGGTCGCAAAACCAACGATACGGCCGCGGCGAACGAACGGCGAAATCGACTCTGCGCGCTGCGATTCTCGCGGCAATGGGCAGCCCGACCGCGGCCAGGCCGGCGCCGACCACCGCGTGCGAATCGTTGTAGTGCAACACGTCGGGCCGAAGCCGCCGCAGGGCTTGGCGCATTTGCCAGAGCGCGATCGGATTGCGTCCGCCGCCGGCGAATGCGACGACCTCAACATTGTCGTCCGCCATGCGCCGGGCGAACTCGCCGCCGCGCCGGGCGAAAACCACGCAACGATGACCGCGCCGGCGAAGTCCGACGGCCAAAAGCCTCGCCTGTTCTTCCCCGCCGTGCCAGCGGCGTTGCGTGGAAACCAGGGCGACGGTCAGAGGAGGCATGAGGAGCTAGGGGCTAGGGAC
>CAZWNM010000536.1:0-2603 GCA_964635765.1 uncultured Planctomycetaceae bacterium
GTGCGTTCCGGCGGGGACCTCCTGATTGCACCTTTCACAGCATTTTTTGGGGGTGGAACGCTCATGAATACCGAAAGGAGTGGTGTCGCTGGATGACTCGAAAGTACTAGAAATTACCGTTTCTGACTTTTCGCCATAGCCCACGATGCCTAAAATTGCATCTTCTGACATGCTCGGCACTCGCGGTCGTGGAACGCTGATGCCAGCCTTGCACACCGGACACCTACCGTTGGCGCCGGCGCAAGAGTCCTTGACGCTAAGCACGTGTCCATTCGGACAGAAGCATCGGATCGACATTGCACACCTCCCCGTCCGACCGGACGGTAGCTCGTCGAATCACGTTGTTGCAAACCGCCGGTTTTTGCAGCCGGCAACGGTCCTCCTCTAGCGCAGACACAGCCCTTCCATGTTCCGAGCAAACAGAAACAGAACCGAACTGGATGAAAAGTATGGATGAGGCGTACATCTCCATCATATCCGATTTCAGAAAACACAAGAGCCACTTCCGGGGGGGTAAATTGGACTTCTCCCTTTCTTTTCCGTTCGCTGCCCTGAGTTGCCAGGCCAGTCGGCGCCTCCGTATCCTTCGGGAACCAAGGGATGCCTCTTTCCTGTAATCAGCGAAAGTGCGATGGCGGCGTTCATCTTCAAATCGTTATCGGACAGAAGCCCCTCCATGAGGGATTGCGCGTCGGTCGCCCGCATTCGTCCAAGAGAGCCAATGGCGTCGCATCGGGTGTAGCGGTCCATTTTTGCGTCTTTAACCAGTTCCATAAGCAGAGGAATCGTCTTCCGATCGCCGATCTCGCCCAAGACCATTGCGACCGAAGGCCGGACATCCGGCGACGGGTCTCGCGCCAGCGCGACCAATTCGGGCGGGGCGATCTTGAGATTGAGAAAACGGAATGCCACGACACCGTTGCAACGGGTCTTGGCGTCCGTGCTTTTCAATTGTTCAAATTCCGTCGCCAGCAGCGAGCGGTCCTCCGTGAGTTGATACAACGCCCAGCGACGAACATTTTCCAAATGTTCATTGGCCAATCTTTTGTCGCCGTCGTCGGTCTCGGGCAAATTGCGAATTTCCTTGATGATGGCGGCGGCGGATTTCGGAAATCGACGTCCCAGTTCGGCGAGTGCAAAGATGGCGGAGCGACGAGCGGCGCCTTCAAAACGAATGCAGCCCATCTGCCCGAAAGTAACGGCGTCGGAAGCCGCCGCTTTGGCCAAGGGGACCGTCGCAGCCTCTGAACCGAATCGGCCCAACATCGTCGCCGCCGCGGAACGAATGTTGCAGTCGGCATCCGATTGCAACACGCCGATGAGAAATGCCTCCCTGGCTTTTCCCGTGCCGACGCCGACCAGGGCGAGCAGATCAAGGCGATGGTCCGGGTTCGCGTCCCGCCGCATCGCCTCGGCCAGACGCTCGAACTTTTTGTCGTCCGACTGTGTACCGGCCATGAAATTCTTCATAACCGCCAGATTCTCGCGGTGGCGTTGATACTCGGCCGGCGGTTCCGGCTGGGCCCAAGCGTGCGAAACGTCGCAGACCAGCAAGCAAATCGTCGAAAGATACAAAATCGCCCTCATGATCGGACTCCTTTGGTGAGTTGGGAAACTGAGAATCCGCAATTATTGACGCAACTGCCGCGTCCATAGTTCCCGTCGCCGCAAATACGGGGACTGTCCCTTTTAACGCGAGAGGTGTCTCCCTTAGCACAAAACGGGAAATAGCCCATTGGCCTTATTGCCGGCGATTCACGACGAAATCGGCAAGGCCCGAGAGGGATTGGCTCGCCGCCGAGGCGGACAAAACGGCCAATTCTCGGCCTGCACGATCGGTAAACCATCGGGCACGCTCTTGCGAGTAAGCAATCGCGTCGTAACGCTCGAACCACGGCCGCAAAATGTTGCGGCGGCGTACGTCGGTTTGCGAAAGCGCGGCAATCAACGATTCCCGCTCGGCCGGGGCAACCGTGGCCAACAGCCGAATGAGCGGCAGCGTGGCTTTTTGCTTCAGGAGATCGGTGCCGAGCGATTTGCCCACCGTGGCCTCTTCGCCGACCATGTCGAGCACGTCGTCGGCGATCTGAAACGCCACGCCGAGGTCGTGGCCATATCGAGCCAGGGCGTCGCACGTTGCCGCCGATGCGCCGGCGTAATGCGCGCCCAATCGGCAGCAACACGCCGTCAGCGCGGCGGTCTTGCCGGCGATGATTTCCAAATAGCCGGCCTCGTCGAGATTCAAATTCCCGCGGCTTTCCACCTGCCGCAGTTCGCCCTGGCACATCCGCCGGGCCGACTCGCTGATCGCCCGGCACGCGAAAATATCGTCGAGCGAACTGGCCAGACATAAGGCGTGGGCGAGTAGATAATCGCCCAAGAGAATGCTGACCTCGTTGTTCCATCGGGCATTGACTGTGTCGAGATGCCGGCGGATCGTGGCCTCGTCCAGCACGTCGTCGTGGATCAGCGTGGCCGTGTGGATCATCTCCACGGCAGCCGCCAGAAGAATATGATCAGGGCCAAGACAACCGCAGGCCAGCCCGCTCAGCAACAGCAATGCCGGCCGCAACAGCTTGCCGCCCGAGAGCCGCTCGACGAGC
>CAZWNM010000537.1:0-2595 GCA_964635765.1 uncultured Planctomycetaceae bacterium
TGGGCCTATTATTTGCTGCCCTATATGGAACAGGCCGATCTTTACGCGATTATCGACTGGAAGGGTTCGGCGTTCGACGATGGCTCGTGGCCAAACGTCCAGATTCAAAACACCAACCTTTCCGTGCTCGCATGCCCTTCACAACAGCCCGTTACTCCGATGCCTTTGAACATTGACACTACAGACAGTCAAACTACTCAACCTCCTGCTGGTGTGACTACCTCATCTTGGTACTATCGCAACTACGCGGCCAACAACGGCATCGGGCCCTCGACCGAATACAACTACACTACAACTGAGGCAGGGACAGATCGTAAGACCAATTTGATGGGCGTTTTCTACTTGAACAGTTGGTTGAAGCCCGCCGACATAACCGACGGGTTGTCGAACACGGTGTTCGTCAGTGAGATTTGCGCCGTCTCAACTCCCACAGAGGTCGATCAACGCGGGCTACCTATGCCCGAGGGCATGTTATATAACCACAATTACACGCCCAATAGCTCGACGCCCGACGGCCTTCGAGACTGCATTCCCAACGTCGAGGGCGCCCCATGCACGGCGTCCTATACCAGTTACGCTCCCCCGGCCTTCATATTAACGGCGCGCAGTTGGCATCCAGGCGGGGTAAACGCGCTGCTCGGAGACGGCTCCGTGCAGTTCATCAGCGATTCGATTGCATGGATTACGTGGCAGGCCCTGAGCTCGCCGGCGGCCCTGCCCGGCGAAGAAGTCATCGTTGGCGGCAACTTTTGAACTAGCGAAATTACGTGAATCCATGCGTGGGTTTTCAAATATGAACGTGGGTTTTCAAATATGAAGTGGAATCCTTGCTCCGGTTCTCTTTGCCTTTGTGTGAGTCGCAGTGTTCGCTTGGCGGCGATCCTCGTGGCGGCCGCGGTCCTGGCAAATTGCACCGGCTGCGGGAACGGTCGGAGTCCGGTCGGCGGCAAAGTTACCTTCGATGGCAAACCGGTTGAACAAGGCGCCATCGTGTTGGAACCGGCCGATGGGCATGGACCGACCACTGGCGGAACGATTTTAGATGGAAAGTATGAGTTGGCCGGCAAGGCCGCTCCGCTGCCCGGCAAGAAGAAGGTTCGCATCACCGCGACGCGCAAGACCGGCCGCAAGGTCGCTTCCGGCCCGCTGCGGAACACGATGGTCGACGAAATCGAAAGTTATATTCCCGAGATTTACAACATCGATAGTACGCTGACGTGCGAAGTTTCGCCCGACGGCTCCAAAACAATCAACTTCGATCTGAAACCAGAGAAACCGGAATAGAAAGGAGGCGTCCACCAGAAAGAACAGAGAGACGGGCAGAAGGCATCGTCACTCGGAGGAAACGGTTCAGCCTGTTGCTGGCGTCCGACGGCGATGGAGTTTAATGGATCACGTTTATTGAAGGAACGTGTCTGTGTTTTGTAGAGTTTCTAACTTGTTGTGTTTTGTTACTAACATTTTTTCAAGGAGTTTGGTTATGAGTAGAATTTCTCGTATTTTGTTGGGCGTTGCGGCGAGTCTCGCCGTAGTCGCCTGCCTGGCATCGACGGCGGCAGCCAACTGGGTTGACGTTGCCGATTACCAAATGGCCAGCGGTGCTATGACCGCAGATTCGTCGGGTAATGGGCACACCCTCGGCTACTGGGGCGACGTTACTCAGAGCGCGCCCCTGGGAACTGGAGCGATTTTCAACGCAACTTCACCTACTACCAATTTAAGTTTCCTCACCTCTAATCTCGTTCCCATCGACCTCACCGGCTACCAACAGGTTGCGATTAGTGTTAACGTTCAAAGTGTGACGACTGGGGACCTTGCGAACTACCCCATCTTGGTTAACACGGGATACGGTAATTCGTTCAATAACGCCAATCCCGGCAATATGTTGATATATCTACAGGCGGGAGGCGTTTTTGCTGGAGTTTCTGGGCCCACCGGGGGTAGCGGTAACACGTATACTGGCCTCACCAGCGTGACGGGAAATTACGTCTTCGAGTACAACCTCAGCGGCGCGCCGAACAGCGTCGGCAACACGGTGTCGGTCACGGTCATCAAGGACGGAGTGACCCTTGGCACCAGTGCTCCTGCTCCCCTTGAGTCCTTTGCAAACTTTGGTAACTTTTTTTACATCGGCGATTTCAATACGGGCGGCATGCAATTTTCCGGGCAGTTGGGCTCTCTTGACGTCGCTGGAAATGCGGCGCCGGTTCCCGAGCCGTGCACGCTTGCCTTGCTGGCCTCCGGCCTGCTCGGTCTGCTCGCCTATGCATGGAAGAAGCGTCGCTAGACTAATCTTCCGCTAGGGCGACGGTTGAACGGTCGCTCTCACAAAAGAATGGATTGAAATGCTGGATGCCGGTTGGCGAATGTCGAAAACATTCGCCAACCGCATCCGCTTTTTTAGTTTCGTAGGTTGCGCTTTCGCTGTTTGTGGTGCTGAAGCACAACCTACGAAACTATGCCATCCCGATTCGGGATGCTTTCCCGCCTCGTGAACGGTTGCCGAAGTCGACGCGCCGCGCGAACCGCCGTCTATGTTGTGGGACTCGCGTCGTCCCGCCGAGCATTTTCCCCGCCCTCCCTCGAAGAACTGCC
>CAZWNM010000538.1:0-2585 GCA_964635765.1 uncultured Planctomycetaceae bacterium
CGTCGTTTTTCGCGCCGAGCCCGATCATTCCTATGAGGGCCGGGTGACGCGGCTCGGCAGGGAGACGGACCGGGAAACCCGAGAATGCACGGTCGATGTGCGCGTGTTGAAGCTTCCGGAAAATTGGGCGGTGGGGCAACGCGCCGAAATCTATATCGCCACCGGCCGGAAGCATGCCGTTCCGCTGTTGCCCTCGGGTCTGGTCGTTTGGCACGAATCGCATCCCGGCGTCTTCATCGATTCAGACGGCCGCGCTTCTTGGCGCGATGTGACGCTCGGCGCGCGAAGTCGGGACATGGTGGAAGTGGTCGAAGGTTTGCGGCCGGGCGACACGGTCGTCGTTCCCACGGATGCCGCGGCCAAATTGGAAGCCGGCCGGAGGATTGCACGCGATGATGCTCGCCCGCTAAAGGCATTCGGCGCCACGACGCCGTGAATGCCCGAAAAAAGACACTCGGCCCAACGACGCCATGAATCTTGCCCTAAAAGACATTCGATACAACGTGGGGCGATTCGCCTTGACCGCCGCCGGCATCGGCATGTTGCTGATGATCGTCATGGGCATGAGCGGCATCTACCGAGGCATGATCGACGACGCCACGATGCTGACCAGCCGCATCGGCGCCGACCTGTGGCTGGTCGAGCGCGGTTCGCGCGGCCCGTTCGCGGAAGAATCTCATGTGCCGAGCAGCTTGGTGTACCGCGCGCTTCCGGTTCCCGGCGTGCAATTCGCCAGGGAGTTCGTCCAACACGCGATCCAACGCGTGCATCAAGGCGAATCCTTGCGGATGACGGTCGTCGGATTGAATTGGCCGTTGGATAAGGGCCAATGGGTGCCGTTGGCGGCGGGCCGTTGCCTGGCCCAAAACCATTTCGAGATGATCGCCGACGAGAGCCTCGGCCTCCATTTGCAGGAACAGGTTCGACTGGGCCGCGAAACCTACACCGTCGTCGGCATCAGTTCCGGAATGATCGACCTGGGCGGCGACGGCATCTCGTTCTTTACCGTGGCCGATGCGCAAACCGTCGAATCGGAAACCCCCAATGAATCGCTCCGCTTGGAGCGAGAGGCGCGCTATGTACGCAGCGAACAAAGCGAGATGGGCATGCAGCAGCCGTCCATCATGGACCCGTATCACCGATCCCCGGTCGGCATGCCCGACGTCTCGCTGCCGCAAGTCAGCGCCGTGATGGTCCGGGTCGCGCCGGGGGCCGATCCAACGGCCGTGGCCGCCGCCATGGCCAGTTGGCCCGACGTGTCGGTCTACACCCAGGCCGATCAAGAACGCTTCGTCCTCGAGGGCGTGGTCGATAAGGCACGCGAGCAGATCGCGCTGTTCCGCATGTTGTTGACGTTGATCGCCGCCATCATCATGGCCCTGATCCTCTACACCCTCACGCTCGAAAAACTGCATTCCATCGCCTTGCTGAAACTGATCGGCGCCTCCAACCGCGTGATCCTCGGCATGATTCTGAAGCAATCGCTCGTCTTGGGCGCGGCGGGCTATGCAATGGCCTACCTTCTCGGGCTGAAGGTCTTTCCTCAGTTTCCGCGCCGCGTGATTCTCGTTCGGGAAGACCTCCTCGAATTGGCCTTGATGGTGCTGATCATTTCCCTGGCCTCCAGTTTGCTCGGCATCGCGAGAGCCTTGAAGGTCGAGCCTCATGAAGCTTTGGCGGGGTAACGCAATGAGTCCTCATTTTGCCATTCGAGCCGAGAACCTTACCAAAGTCTATGGCGCCGGCAACACCGAAGTCATCGCCATGCGCAACGCCACGCTTCACGTGCGGCCGGGCGAGGTCGTGGCGCTGCTGGGCCCCAGCGGATCCGGAAAAACCACCTTTTTGACCGCCGTGGGGCTCGTCAACGCGCCGAGTTCCGGCCGCATCCACATCGGCGGAAAGCTGATCGTCGACGGTCCGCACGTCTTGACGAATCTGACGACCTTCCGCTGCCGGCACATTGGCTATGTTTTCCAGAATTCCAACTTGATTCCGTTCCTGACCGCGCGCGAAAACGTGCAAATCGCCCTGGAGTTGAACCATTGGACGGCGGCCGAGGCTCGCCGCCGCGCCCTGCAACTGCTGGAGAGTCTCGGCGTGGCCAATCGGGCCGACAACCACCCCTCCACGCTTTCCGGCGGCGAGCAGCAGCGCGTGGCGATCGCTCGCGCGCTGGCCAATCGGCCCAGCGTGATCCTCGCCGACGAGCCGACCGCCGCCTTGGATAGCCATCGCGGCCGGCAGGTGATGAATCTTTTCGCCCAAGCAGCCCACGACCACGGCGCCGGCGTGATTGTGGTGACGCACGACAGCCGCGCCTTGGACGTGTTCGACACCATTTACCACATGGAAGACGGCGTCATTCGAGAAAAGGAATTCGCCCAATATTGACGCTTGTTGATACGAATCGGTGTTGAATGGGTGCTTTTGCGCAGCTAGTGTAGTGATTCACACTGTTGGGGTTTTATGAAGGACATTTCGGACGCGGTCGATTTTGGCGAGAATTTCATCCGCATTGGCGGTCCAGGTGAATGGGCGAGCGTTCGTACTGTGGGCCGCGATGAACGATTGGATGGCTTCGA
>CAZWNM010000539.1:0-2583 GCA_964635765.1 uncultured Planctomycetaceae bacterium
CGCGAACCATCACCTCGGGCGAACTGCCGACCAGCGTGACGCTCGGCGTGCGGACGTAAAACATGAACGGACTCGGATTGACGACCCGCAGCGTGCGGTAAATCTCGAACGGATGCGTTCGCAACGGCATTTCGAGCCGCTGGCTGAGCACGACCTGGAAAATATCGCCGGCGCGGATGTATTCGACGCACTTTCGCACCGCCGCCTCGTAATCGTCCTTGGCGAAGTTCGACCGATAGGGGAGCGAAACGTCGCCGGTCGTGCGGATATCGAACGGCCGCAGCTTGCACTCGGGCGCGGAGAGCAGCGTGACCAGCCGATCGACCCGCTCGCACGCAGCCTCATAGGCCTGCGACGGCGACGTGCCGGGCGTGTCCAATCGAGCCATCGCCACGACGATAATCGCCTTGCTGACGTTGTCGAACACGACCATTTGATCGTAAAACGCGAAAGCCATGTCGGGCACGTGGCGATCATCGGGCGGCGGGTTCGGCAGATTTTCGAGGTAACGCACGGTGTCGTAGCCGGCGTAGCCAACCGCGCCGCTGCAAAACGGCGGCAGTTCGGGCAGGCGGACCGCGCGAATCGCTTCCACCCGGCGTCGAAGTTCATCGAGCGGATTGTCGGAGTCGAATTGCTTGGTGACCAGCGTGGGCCGTCCGCCGGCCGACGTGCCGGAATAAGCGTTCGTAGTGACGCGCCGGCCCGAGGCTTCGATCTCGAAAAATGGATCGACGGCCAAGAAGCTGTAGCGGCCGACTTTTTCGCCGCCAACGACGCTCTCGAACAAGCAGGCGCAGCGGCCGGCGTCGATTTTGTGGAAGGCCGTGACCGGGGTGAGCGAATCGCCGACCAGCCGGCGATAGACCGGCACGAATTGGGCGTCGGCGGCCAGTTGTCGAAAAGCGGCGAAGTCGGGATAATGGGGAATGGTAGTGGTCATGGGACAGTTGTCCGTCATCAGTTTTCGGTTTTCAGTAATCAGTAATCAGTTTTCGGTTTTCAGTATGTTTAGCTTACCAACCTCGGCGATTTGTCGCAATTGCCGCCGTTGCACCCGGAAGGGGTGTGACAATTGTTCTTGGCGAATTTGTCATTCTGAGCGCAGCGAAGAATCTCGCCCGAATTACGGGAGATTCTTCGCTGCGCTCAGAATGACGCTGTCTGCCAGGATTTCTTGCTACGATCGCGGAAAACCGGCCCTTGCCTTGACACGCTGGGGGGGGCTGATAGAATCCTTTGGAAAGAAAGTTTGTGAAAGAAAGCAGATTCCGCCATGAAATGCCAACAATGCGATAAACCGGCGACATTCCATATTACCGAATTGACCGACGGCAAGCCGCAAGAACTGCACCTGTGCGAAGATCACGCCCGGCAGTATTTGACGGCTTCGTCGGCCGAACCTTCCCCTATTGGCGGCATGGCTGCGGCGTTGGCCCAGCAAATGGCTATCGGTCAAACCGCGGAGGAGTTGGTTCATCTCGATCAGCAGGCCTGCCCGGTGTGCGGGATCACGTTTTACGAGTTCCGCAGCCAAGGCCGGTTGGGATGCCCTCACGATTACGTATGCTTCCAGGCCCAATTGGAGCCGCTGCTGACGAACATCCACGATTCGCTGGAGCATGTCGGCAAGCGGCCGTATCGCTCGGCCGACGGCAGCGAACAACGCACGCAACTCATCCGGCTTCGCCGCGAAATGAAAGAAGCCATCGACGACGAGCATTACGAGACGGCGAGCAAGTTGCGAGACGAAATTCAACGCATTGAAGCCGAAAAGGACTAACGCCGTGCAATTGAACGATTTGACCAGCAGCAGCGGCGAATGGCTCCGAGGGGCGGGACCCGAGGCCGACATTGTTATCAGCAGCCGCGTGCGATTGGCCCGCAACTTGGCCGATTTCCCGTTCATCAATCGGGCGACGCCGCAAGACCTCGCCCGGATCGAAAAGATTCTGCGCGAGCAGCTTCCGCGCATCGCGCCGGAAAACGAGTTGCTGTACGTCGAAATGCCGAATCTCGACAAGGTCGATCGGCAGTTGTTGGTCGAGCGGCACTTAGTCAGCCGCGAACACGCCGAGGGCCAGCCCGGTCGCGCCGCCGTGATCGACGGCCGCGAAAAATTCAGCCTCATGATCAACGAGGAAGACCATCTGCGGATGCAGGCGATGCAAAGCGGGCTGGAACTCAACAGCGTTTGGGAATTGGTCAACCGCATCGACGATCTGATCGAGGAAAACGTGGCCTACGCCTTCCACGACCAGTTCGGCTATTTGACCGCTTGCCCGACGAACGTCGGCACGGGCATGCGCGTGAGCGTCATGCTGCACCTGCCGGCCTTGGTCATCACCCGGCAGATCGACAAGGTGTTTCGCAGCCTGCAAAAGGTGAATCTCGCCGTTCGCGGTCTTTACGGCGAAGGGTCGCAGGCCCTGGGCGATTTCTATCAAATCAGCAACCAGATTTCGCTCGGCCGAACGGAATCGGACCTGATTCGCCAGGTGAGCGACATCGTGCCGGTCATCGTCGATTACGAGCGGCAAGCCCGCGATTTCCTGATCAAGGAAAGCCACGAGAGCCTGCACG
>CAZWNM010000540.1:0-2582 GCA_964635765.1 uncultured Planctomycetaceae bacterium
ATGACGCCCTGCTGGACGAACAGCAGTGCCAGAACCAGCGAGAACGGCAGCAGGTGATTCCTGCCAACCCGGACCATTTCCGGGTGTCGCACGTCGAAGGTTCGGCCACTGGGCATGTGAATGCGGAACGGTCGAAACGGCTCGGCGGGCCGGCTGGTTCGTTCCGAGCGTAAGTTCGTGCAATTCACAGTTGGAGAGGCAAAATGTCTGACATTGCCGATCAGATCGGAGACTGTTCGTGAATACGCAAGCATCGCAAATATTCGGATTCGCGGAAACGAGCCGGGCGGAACGGCCGACGACGGCGTCGCTGGCCGATTTACCATCGAAAATTCAACTTCAGCCGGACAACGTCCGCAACGGATTGGCGCAGTTAGTGCTCACGGTGGTTGAGTTGCTCCGAGAACTGATGGAACGCCAGGCGTTGCGGCGAATCGACGCCGGTTCGCTCGGCGATGGCGAAATCGAACGGCTGGGAACCACGTTCTTCCAGTTGTCGGAAGAAATCGAACGACTAAAACAATATTTCGGCTTCACCGATGAAGACCTGAACCTAAACCTCGGTCCATTGGGAAAGCTGCGTTAGTTCATAAAGAAAAAGGAAAGGGATAGCCTTATGGCTCAGGCGGAACTTATCACACGCGCCACGCACGGGGACAGTCTAGCCGACATCCTGGAACGGGTTCTTAACACGGGCTTGGTGATCGCCGGCGACATTCGGATCAAGCTTTGCGACGTGGAATTGCTGAGCATCCAACTTCGTCTGCTGATCTGTTCCGTGGAAAAGGCGAAGGAGTTGGGCATCAGTTGGTGGTGGCAAACGTCGCCGCAGCAGGTGCCCGTCCCAGTTCAGGCAACTGTCACATCCATTCTGCCTCCACAGAACGCTCCATCATTCACGCCTGAGGAGTATCGGCAGTTTTGCGAGTTTCAGCGGTATCGGGAAGCGATGCAATCCCAGGAACGAAGCCGGCAATAATTCGCCACGACCATTCAAAAGAAGTACAATCGTGTTCCAGATTGTAATGGGCGGCGTTGCGACGCTTTTCTTATCCAAGGCCACGTGGGCGGCCACTCAATAATAGGGACCGCCTTTAAGATGAATGCCAGCTAACAACTACAAGAGGCACGCAGTTTCAAGAAGGAATTCGTGTGTTCCCTTAATCATTGTATCCCAGTCTTCGTTTTCGTGCTCAATCATTTGTCCCGTTACGCCGCCGAAAGCATTGGTAAAATCGTCGTTGATCCGAACCAAAACGGCTTGTGCGTACCGACGGGGCCGCCCGCCGCTCCTGTTTACACCTTTTCCTGGCGAATCGCAATGGATTTTTTGGGCCAAAGGCGAGTAGATTATGCTTTAGAATTATAACGAATCGCGGATTCAGTCGCTGTTATGCTAAAATATAACTTACGAACTTTGTGCTTGTCCCTCGATGTCGTCAGTTGGTACATCCGAGAAATCGATTTTGCCAAGCAAAGCCTTGACCATCTCAGGACGCATGATATCTATTATCGAGAACTGAAATGACACGTTTATTTCCCGCTCGGCAGACGGCACCGCGTGCATCATTTGTGATACCTCGATGTACTGCGACTGCAAGACGATGAGATTATAGGTGAAGACCATCAGCTCAACGAGGGACATCATTCGTGATGTCCCATCCTGAAAGACAACGACAAATACGGAGTCTTTCAACTCGTTAATCACATCATTGGAGCTTGCCAACTGGCGATTCTCTAGGAGCTTCCTCGGCGCATGTACAGAAAACTTATTGCGGGCTTGTGTTGTCGCCCGCTTATTCACCAGCTCCATTATCCCTTGCATCTCTGTTTCGGAAAGCTCAAATTCGCTGGAGTCAGATTGGGGCTGACGTCCACGAGCAAAAAGTTTTCGAATGCCTTCAAAGGGATCGGCTAGACGCCAACCGCGCCCTGCGGCTGAGATTTGGCTAAGATCATCCCGAACGCGGGCGAACTGAAAATCGGCTCGCTCAAACATTCCTTCATTTACGAGCCGGCCAAATTCCGAGACATTTTGCTGTGCACCCTTGAGAAGCCGGGCAATCTTGTCGGGAAAGCGAAAGGAACGCGCCGCGAACTCAGATTCAGCGAGTCGAAACTGCTCCTGCCCGGCGGTTATGCTATTGGAATAGTCTTCAACCATTTGATTGACGCGCAACACCGCCTCGGGGGCAGATTCAGGGTCGGGAAACGACGTTTTCAGGCGTTCACAATTGCGTCTTTGATCGTTGGCCGCGTGAATATGCTGCACGGCGCGGACCGTGGGCTGCAGAACCTTGCCGAGTGCTTCTAATCGCGATTCCCTGCGGTTCCAAAAGTGGGACACAATGGCAAGTAACAAGCCAATTGCTCCCACGCAATATCCCCCAAGAGATATCCAGGTTTGTGGGTTAGCCCATGTGTTCATAACCAATCCCCAAAATGTTCCTCACGATATCCGAGATAGAAAAAGGTATTATGGAGGCGAAACCGGGACAGGTCCACTAGCTGGAGAGACGGGCAATCCTAATACTACAGCGCTAACTTGAGTTCCATTTACAGGCGGGAGTTTGTGTCAACTT
>CAZWNM010000541.1:0-2579 GCA_964635765.1 uncultured Planctomycetaceae bacterium
CAACTTGGAGACCTCCCTGAGCCCAAATTCACCCATGAATTCTGCTGAGGAGGCTCAAATTAAAAGGCTGGACGGAAACGGTCGCTGGCTACATCAACGAAGCGAAAAAAGAAGCGACCTTACTTGTCCGAAATCAAAAACTCCAAAAGCAACCGTACCGTTGGGATGTGGGAATAAATTTTGAAATTGACCAATCGCCAAAGGAAATCTCCGAAACCTGGGCGAAGGTGCGGCGGAAGTTGCAAGCCGCTGGCATAGTCGCCTATCGCATCCTCGAAATCACCACCGATGGCAATGGGCGACCGATGAACCGAGTCCATTACCATCTGCTCGTCAAGAGCGACCACACGAAGGCCGACTTGGAACGGGCCATCGACACAAGCATCCCCGCTGGCCTGCCGTTCCACAAGCATGTCAAGCCGATCAAGAACCCGTGGGGATATATCTGCTACATTCTCAAAGCGAAGGTCGGCGGCTTCAACAAGCAAGGGCGACGGGTGGCTGACAAGTGGGCCGATGAGCGGATCATGTTTCGTTCCAAGTTGGGTATCAAGAAGGTGGCGACGGTCGGGAAATTTTTTGTAAAATCCAAAGCCGCACTCTGGAACGACATCAAGGAACAAGAGCGGACGATTGGCGACAACCTTGCTCGGCCTGAAATCGCTGGCTTGGTCGATTTCCTCTACAACAATTATTTCGGGCGGCAAATCGACCGCAAGGACATCGAACGGAGGGTCGGCCTTCATGCCGATGGCGAGCCGATCCAACGATGGGCGGCAAAGGTCGAGGCACAACGCAAGGCCGCTTTTCAACAAGCACCATAGGTGAGCGAGGGAGCGGGAGCGACCGAGCGAAACAACGGGTCAAGGTGGCCCTGGCACTACACCCCCCAAAGCCCTTTGTTTTCAAGGGTTTTGAAGGGTGGCGTAGTAGTGCCGTATCAATGTTTTCGGGGTAGTGCCAAGCCCGTTCTTTTCATACGGTCCACATCATGCCGTTGCCGCCCGCCGTCGTTGGGCCGTTGCCGATCTTCGGGCGACCGTGGCCGCTTCGGTATCCATCAACCGTTGCACACGCCGTAAGAAATCAGGGTCGTTGGACTGTTGGGCGAAATCACGGGCGGCGGTCTTGATCTCCTGCACCACCCGCTTGACGACATACCGACTTGGGCGGTCCAACTCCGCAAGCCCAACAAGGTCTTTTGTCTGCCGACCTTCCAAGCGGGCGGTGAAGATCGACACCGCCAAATCGCCCAACCTTGCTTGGAGCAAATTTCTGAATTTTTCGATGATCGTGCCGTCATCCTCTTGCTGGCGGCGGTCGGGAACAAGGCCCGCATCAAGCGGCACGGCGGGCAAGAGCCGCCTGCGGTTCTTTTCACGCTCCACGATATTCTTCACGGCGTTGCTGACCGACCGTTTGAACCGTAGGTCCAATGGCCCGTGCCGTTCGGGATCGTAGCGGCGAAACAAGCCGCCTGGGGAAACAAGCAATTTGACCACAACATCATGGATGCGTTCTTCAAGATCGCCTTGCTCACGAAAACCCGCATTGCGGAGGCAAGCGGCGATGTAATTGGTCCAACCGTTCCGCATGGATGCTAACCGCTGGCGGTCATCGGCGTTGCGGACCATCGGCAACACGGCGTCAAGTTCCCTGTTGAACAGGTCGTCGTAAGCGGCGGCATCAAGGTTCTCTCGTAGGAGAAGCCATAGGCGGAAGTTCAGGACCATCGACATATCTATCCCGTTGACATTTCAATTTTTATCGGCCCTGATTGACGGCGGGCGGTCTGTGTCCATGAGAACCACAATCATGCCGCACAAACGACCATCCTTCCAAATCGGCGTCCAAATTGTCGGCACACGCTGGTTGCGGTTCATCATCGCCAACGGTCGCCAACAGGTTTGGACGGGCCACGGGTGGAGCGACCGCCGAAGCGATGCCCTGCTCTATGCCCATGTCGATGTGGTCCGCAACGATGTGAAGAACCTCAAACGGCAACTTCGCCAAGCGGAGCAAGAGTAAGCACGGCGACAAAAAGGGTCTTCCCGAAGCCGCCTTGAAAATGTCCGTGATTTCTGGCCTCCAACCGAACCGACCGAAGCGACAAATAACCTTTACCCTACCTGTCATCCCCGACCACGAAAAGGACCGTTCCATGACCATCGCTGCCTACTGCCGCGTTAGCAGTCGTCGCCAAAAAGCCGACAGCCAAGTTTCCGAAATCAAGAAGTGGCTGGATGCCCACGGTTACAATGAAAGCCAAGTCGTCTGGTACATCGACCATGAAACGGGCAAGACCCTTCAACGCCGCGAGTTTGAGCGGCTTCAACGGGACATCTTCGGCGGCAAGATCGGCACGGTCATCGTGTGGAAGTTGGACCGTTTATCCCGCCGCCTTCGGGATGGGGTCAATGTCCTTGCGGATTGGTGCGAACGGGGCTTGAAGATCGTGGTCATTACGCAACAGATTGAACTTGGCGGGGCGGTCGGAAGGATGATCGCCGCATTGCTTTTGGGGCTTGCCGAGATCGAGTTGGAGTATCGGCAGGAGCGGCAGTCGGCAGGCATCGAAG
>CAZWNM010000542.1:0-2577 GCA_964635765.1 uncultured Planctomycetaceae bacterium
GAATGGCCGGCGCGAACTGCACGACGACGTATTTGTCCTTATTGTGCAGGGCGTCCCAAACTTTTTCCGTGTCGTCGATTTCACGCATCGCCCCCAACGGACGCGAAAACGCGCACAACTGGCAGCCGGTCAGGCCGCTGACGAAATTCGGCAACTTGCGAAAGCCCATCGGACAGCTCAAAATGCACTGGCCGCATCGGGTGCATTTCGCGTCGTCGAACAAAATGCCTTCCTTCTCGTCGAAGCTCAACGCCCCGACTTCTTGCGTGGTGTTGCACGTATCGACGCACGCCTGACAGCGGACGCAGGCGTTCGGATCGTGGAAAATCGAGGGCTTCGCCAATCGCGGCTCGAACTTCCACGCCGCGCGTTTTTCTTGCTCGATCAGCCCTCGCGATTCGGCCTCGGCGGCGACGAACTCTTGAATTTGGCCGATAAATTGGCACTCCTTATGGTCGTGCAAGTGGTCGAGCCGGGTTTTCAGGGTCGCGTCGATCGTCGGCGATTTCGTGCGAATCGTCATGCCGTCATGCACCTGACGATCGGCCCAAACGGCCATCGAAACGACTTGTCCGTCCACTTCAATGAGGTTCACCAGCGGACAACGAGGATTATTGATCCAATCCTGCTCGCGGCATACTTTCGGATGAGAAAGCTTTTTTTGCTGTTGCGCCAGCAAAGCCGTAACGCTGATGGGGGTCTCGATATTGATTTTCCGGTCGTCCAACTGAATGCCGACAGACATGCTTCGCTCCCTTTCGCGGTCGATGAAAACCCTAGATTGGCTTTACGATTTTTCCCCGAAGAATGCTCTGGGGAAATTTTTAAGATTTTACGAACGTCCCAATGGGACAAAACGCGGTCACATTTATGGTACACGATAAAGTGGAAACCGTCAATCGTGCGAAAAAGGAAGCGGCGATATTCTTTAGGGGGGATAACTCGTTGGGAATTTTGGAACGCGGTGTGCAATGGTGCGAGCGGCAAGTTTGTAGGGAGAATTGGTCTTGAAATAAGGCAAAGTTTTTCGTTTTTCTCTAGCCCAGGCGTTTACGCCTGGGGACGCGATGCCAGCATCCCTATTTTGTTTTCCGCAAAGCCCCTTTAGGGGCATAGGTGCGTTTTGTCGGCCCATTGCGTCCCTAAAGCGGCTGGGGCACCACATTTCCAGTGTGGCGGGCGCAGAAAACGCATAAAAAAGCCGCCGGATAGAGCCGGGCGGCATTTACTAATTTCGTACTATTTTACGTACAATTAGTATTTAGCACGCATCCCTAATTCGGGCGTCTTGCAATTTTCTTCCGCCAAGCCTAATCTAGGGGTGAATCAAAAGGTTCTCGGCGTGTCGTTGAAAGAGTTTTTCGAGGGTATCGCAAAGGGGTGAATCATGGGACGCGATTTTTTATTTGCCACGGCGTTGGTTGGGATCGCGGCGGTGATCGCGGTAATGCTGATTCGTTGGCTAAAAACTAGGGACGTATTTGAGAATGATCGAATGCGAAAACTCCGTAAGTCCAGAATGGCCGCCAAGCGGTTAATGGAGGGATGCAGCAATTTTTTTGGAGATTCGTACCACGAATTGACACTTACGGAACAACGATTGGTGTGGGTATTTTTGGATGAGGCGTATAAGTGTCTTGCGTCTGAGCGGCAGTCTTTTCGAGAGAGAATTACTGCTGACGATCCAGCCAAAATCTAGGGGAAGCTCAAATAAGGGAGGTTATCATGCGATTATTTGCGTTTCTCGCTGTTGTGCTGTTCACGTTTCCGATTCTGGCAGGCGAACCGACAGACATGCCAACGGTACACGCTGGCACCGTGACGGCAAAGCTCATTGATCGTCCATCCGACGATTCATTGGCCAAAGCGGAAACAGAAGTCCGCGAGGTTTTCAAACTGGAAATCGAAAAGGCGGAAAAGCCTGAAGAGAAAGTTGCGCGAGCCGAGGAGTTTCTGAAAATCGCGGCCGACACCAACGATGATGAGCCGACACGGCTTGCGTTGTTGCTGTTGGCTCGAAAGTTCGCTATCGAAGGCCGCTCGCTGAAAACGGCTGCGGATGCGGCCGTGGCAATCGCCTCGCGGTATCTGCCCGAGGATGGCGAGCCGACGGCTGCAAAGAAACAATTTGTGAAGGCCCAGGAGTATTGGCGAAAGGCTAGTAATGAACGGAATGATAGTGAAGATCAAATTGAATTACAAACAAAAGCAATCGAGTGGTACTCTAGATCTAATGCAACAAATGGTAAGAATAGCCTTTCGACAATTGAAAAGAAGTTGGTTGACAAGCGACTATCTTACGCAGCGTCAGGTGTTAGGAATATATTGCATTCAATAATGAAAATGCCTGTTGATTCGATTTTTAGCAGGCCAGCAGGAGTTCCTGTTGCGACAGCGAAAAAACACGGGTTGCAACAGGTGAAGATTTTGCAGGCCGTATGGGGTGCTGGAAATAAAACATCAGATGTCACGGCTAATGTTATAAAATCCCTTGATATTCGTCAGTCAGTTTCCGTTGACACGAGTCTTGGAAGCGACCCATTTCCAAATAAATTGAAAACGCTGTGGATAAGGTAT
>CAZWNM010000543.1:0-2574 GCA_964635765.1 uncultured Planctomycetaceae bacterium
GCCGCCGAAAATGCAGCCGGAGTTCTCGATCCGCCCGTCGATGCAATTGTCCAGCGTTGGATCGACTTGCCGAAAAAATCGACCGCCGCGATATTGAGCGAGTCGATCGCCTGTCGGCTCGTGTTGCCGATGCTTTTGGAGGCCACTCGGATTTTGGCCGAGGGCGAGGTCGGCGACGCACGCGACATCGACCTGGCGACGCTGTTCGGCCTCGGTTTTCCAGCCGATCGCGGCGGGCTGCTTTGGTGGGCCGACCAGCTCGGCGCGAAACGCATTCTTGCCATGCTCGCTTCGCATGGCGCGTCGGACCAGCGCTGGCAGCCGACGCCGCTGTTGGAATCGCACGCCGCAACCGGCAAGCGATTTTATTGACGACGGACGACTATCCACGCACCGCTAAATCCAGCACGCCGACGACCAGCAACCCAATGCTCACCACGGCGTTCACGTTAAAAAACGCCTGATTGACCCGGCGAAGATCGTCGGGCCGGACGAGCCAATGCTCGTAGATCAGCAAGACGGCGATCGCGCCCACGCCGGTCTCGAAAATCCAGCCGAATCCGTCGTACACCGTTGGCAGCAACAACAGCAAGACCATCGTGCCAAAATGACACGCGGCGGCCAGCCGAAGGGCGCCACCGACGCCAAACCGTGCCGGCACGCTGCGAAGCCGCATTTTCACGTCAAACTCAAAATCCTGGCAGGCGTAAATCATGTCGAACCCGGCGACCCAAAACATGACGGCCGCCCCAAGCACCACCGGCGCCCAGGCCGCTTCCGGGCGAATCGCTATCCAAGCCGCCATCGGCGCCAGCATGAGCGCGGCGCCGAGCCAAAAATGAGCCAGCGACGTAAATCGCTTCGCGTAACTGTAGCCGAACAAGAAAAGCAGCACCGGCACGGAGGCATACGCCGGAATCGGATTGCGCGGCAGAAACAAAAACGTGCCGGCGATGAATCCCAGCGCGCAGACGACTGTGAAAAAAATAACGCTCCGCGTCGAAAGCACGCCGATGGGCAAATGCCGCATTTTCGTTCGCGGATTCAATGCGTCGATCCTCCGATCGGCCAGTCGATTGAACGCCATCGACGCGCTTCGGGCGAAAACCATGCAAACGAGGATTCCGACCAGATCGAGCAGCCGGAACGCCGCCGGCGGCCGATCGTGCAAATTGGCCGACCACGCCATTGCCGCCGCCAACAGCGCAAACGGCAACGCGAACACGGTATGGCTGAATCGGATGAGTTCGAGCAGGCGGCGGAGCATGAGCGGTCAGAGGCGAGCGGGGTGCCTAAGCACCCTGTTCTGTTCGGGGTTCAGGGCGTTTTATTGATGCCTACATTGATAATGATCGGCTGATCGGGGATTTCTGGCTTATTTTCCGGCCTCGCGTTGGTCGGCCTCGGTTCATTGGCTATGTAGGACGCAATAGCCGCCGCGCTCACGCGCCACGCGGTTTTCAGTGTTGCATTTTGGCAGCGCTTTCGCCAAACGTCAAGCAATAGTGGTCCGCTCCTCCCTCGCAGTTCGTCAAAATTGCGGTTGTTGTGCCTCGGGAGCGAAAATGATACGATAATCATTGACTCGGAAAAGGATGCCAGGAACCATTTTTCGTGGGTAGGATCGACACGCACATCATCAAAGACAACAGAAGTCATTTACTCCCGCCTGAAGGCGGGAGCTTTACGGAACGGATGAGCTTCGGACTGAAGTCCTTCGCACATCCGAGTTGGTAAAATCGAAGGTTGTTGGCACGGTATCCAAGCGTTTTCCGCCCACCAACCTTCTGAACAATGTATTATCCTTTTGCATTTCAACGTCCTCACGACCTAAAGGTTTCGCCTGAAGGCGAGGGATTTAGACCCATCGTGGTGACATTAATGGTTCCTGACACCTGACACCTTTTTCACCCAGCCATGAGGAAAGAGGCCCATCCCATGAGCAACAAGTCGCTTTGCCGCGCCGTCGCGATCTGGCTCCTGTTGACGACCGTGATGGTGCGGATCGTCCGATCGGATCCGCCCTCTTCCGCCGATGACAACATGCAGTTGCGCGTTGCCTTGGTGAGCGCCGCGCGCCAAGGCGACATGCCGACGGTTGAACGAACTGTGGAAAATCATCCAGAGGTTATCAATGCCCAACCGTTCACGACGGAGAAAGGTTTGGAATCACACTACAACCATTGGAGCGCCTTGCATTGGGCCGTGAGCCGCAACAATCACGCGATGGCGGAATTCCTGGTGAAGCACGGTGCCGATCCGAATGGGAAGGTGTCGTGCGAGCACCGGCCGTTGGGAATTGCGAAGGACGAGCGGATGGCCAAGCTCTTGATCGGTGCGGGGGCGGATGTGAACACGGCCGATGAACTGGGCCAGAAGCCGCTTGATGAAGTCCGCGACGGAAATGTTGCCCGTTTGCTGATTGAAAAAAATGCGAAGATCGACGACCAAGACAATTTTACGAACGACACGCCCCTGCTTCGCGCCACGTGCGACGACCGGCTCGATGTGGGAAGAGTGCTGGTAGAACATAAGGCAAACGTCAACGCGAAGAATTGCGTGAAAATCACTCCG
>CAZWNM010000544.1:0-2560 GCA_964635765.1 uncultured Planctomycetaceae bacterium
TTCGCCAAAAGCACGCTCCCATGCTGCAAAACAGCCCCGCGGCAACGTCGTTGCGCGCTGCCGGCGATTTTTTCGCCGCCGACAACGACATCGCCCGCCGCCCGGCGTTCGAAACACAAAAACGGCTCAGGCCGGACCGGTGGCTTTGGATGGGCTATCGGTTTCTCAAAAAGTCTTGCTTCAACCCCCCATTTTGCCAATGTTCGGATAATCGCCTCATGAACCACGCGATACGTGCCGAGCCGATTGGCGGCCAGCGGATGCCCGTCAGGCACGGCGAGGCTATAGGTCAACTCGTGGTCGTGCAAGATGGCCCCGCCGCCGCTTGTCCGACGCACCGCCGCGCAATTGCGGCTAGACGCATGCCGCTGTCGATCGGCGTAGGCTTGAAAGTAGCCGAGCGAGAGCGTCGGCACGGCCCATTGATAGAATCGCAGCGAGCATTGGCCGCCGTTGGCCGCCGCTTCCAGCAGCGTTTCATCGACCGCCATGTTCCACGCGCCGTCGCCGGGCGGATCGAGAAGGAAGAGGAAGGCAGACTGGGGGACCGGGAGACTGGGAGACTGGGAGATTAGTTTTTCCATCGCAGCACCGGCTTCCGCGCGGCCGTCACCTCGTTCGGGCGGCAAATCGGCGTGCTTTGCGGGGCGTCGTGAAGCAATTCGGCCGGCTCGGCGACGATCTGCCGCAACGCGTCGGCAAAGGCGTCCAATGTCGCTCGGCTCTCGTTCTCCGTCGGCTCGATCATCATCGCTTCCTGCACGATCATCGGGAAATAAACCGTCGGGGCGTGAAAACCGTAGTCCAACAGCCGCTTGGCAATGTCCATCGCCGCGACGCCGTTTTGGCTCTTGAGCGCGGCGGCCGACGCAACAAACTCGTGCATGCAGCGGTCGCCGTGCGGCACCGGAATCACGTCCTTCAACTTCGAAAGCAGATAATTCGCGTTGAGAACCGCGTCTTCGGCGATCCGCCGCAAACCGGCCGGACCGTGCGAACGAATGTAGCAGTACATGCGCACCAGCACGCCGATGCTGCCGAAGAAATTGCGCACCCGGCCGATCGACTTCGGCCGATCGTAATCGAGCCGGTAGCCGCGGCCGTCTTTCATCACGATCGGCGTGGGCAGAAACGCGGCGAGGCGTTCCGCGACGGCGATCGGTCCGGCGCCCGGTCCGCCGCCGCCGTGCGGGCCGCTAAAGGTCTTGTGCGGATTGAAGTGCATCAAATCGACGCCGAAATCGCCTGGCCGCACGATGCCCAAAATGGCGTTCATATTCGCGCCGTCGAGATACATCAGGCCGCCGGCGCCGTGAATCATTTCGGCGATTCGCCGGATGTTCGGCTCGAACAGGCCGAGCGTATTTGGATTGGTAATCATGAACACGGCGGTTTCTTGATTGACTTTCGAGGCGAGATCGTCGAGGTCCACGAAACCGTTTGCCGCACTCTTTACGGGTACAATCCTAAAACCCGCCATGGCCGCGCTGGCCGGATTGGTGCCGTGGGCGGAGTCGGGAATGAGCACGGTCGTTCGTTTTTCTTGTTTGTCGCGGAAATACGCGGCGGCCACCAACATCGAGGTCATTTCGCCGTGCGCGCCGGCGGCCGGTTGCAGCGAAATGGCCGGCAGCCCGGAGATTTCGGCCAGATTATGTTGGCATTGATGCAGCAGGCCCAAAATGCCTTGCAGCGTCGATTCCGGCTGATACGGATGCAATTCGGCGATGCCCGGCAGCGCGGCGAGCCGTTCGTTCCGCTTCGGATTGTACTTCATCGTGCAGGAGCCGAGCGGATAGAAATGGGTATCGACCGAGTAGTTTTTGGTCGAAAGGTTGACAAAATGTCTTACGACCTCCGGTTCCGAGAGTTCCGGCAGCGGCAGCGGCGAATTGCTGAGGGCGTTTTTCGGCAGCAGTTTATCAATCGGTTTTTTCGGCACGTCGCACTCCGGCTGCCGCACCGCGCAACAGCCGGGCTTCGAGAGTTCGAATAACAGTTGGGTCGATTGAGTATTGTGCATGGTTATTTTGTTGAAGTACGTCAATCATGTATCTTCACGTCCATTCGTGTCGGTGGGCCGATCGACTCCGATTGACGTTACTTTAGCAAACGCCGAGTTCCACGGCAAGCCGATCGATCTCTTCCGTCGTCCGCTTCTCCGTCACGGCAACCAATAAACGGCGAGGAACAACGGGCGCCTTTGGCTGGAGTGGCGACTCCGCGTCCATCATCGGCAGGCCGCCAATGCACCCTGCGGCAGAAACGCTCACAAACGGGCGTGCCGGATAGGCCGTATTGCCAAATGCAGCTTGCATTCACCCCCAATGCGGGCGAAGATATGGCGGAGAATGCGGATCGACTCTATAATAAGCCGATATGCGTTTTTTTGACCTTTTACTCAAAATATCCCAGCCATGACCCAGTCGAATCCCCCCAGAACGATGTTCGAGAAAATCTGGAACGATCACGTCGTTCTCGCCGAGCCGGGGAAACAAACCGTCCTTTATATCGATCTCCAATTGGTCCACGAAGTGACCAGCCCCCAGGCGTTTGAGGG
>CAZWNM010000545.1:0-2557 GCA_964635765.1 uncultured Planctomycetaceae bacterium
CCAAATCGACGGCCAAAATGCCGGCCACGGTGTCGCCGCCGACGAATCCGCCGATAACCGGCATGATGTAGATGTTGCCCAGCGGATGGATGTGAATGCCGAGTTCGGCGGCACGGCACGCGACGGATTGGCGGCTGGCCGGCATGAACGGCACTTTGCCCAACGCCGTGGAATCGACGCCGCGGAAAAGCTGCTGCATGGCGGTGTTGCCGGCGACGGCGATTTCATGAATTCGCTCGCGCGGCACGCCAGCCCTGCCGCACAATGCGCCGATCATTTCATCGACGGCAGCCGCGACGATTTGTTGCAATTGTTGCAGGCCGTCGGCGGTTTGGGCGTGCAAGATGCGGGAAAGCACGTCGTCGCCGAATCGTGTCTGCGGATTAAGGCGTGCTTCGATCGCCCAAGACGCGCCGGCGAGATCGAGCAGTTCGGCCGCGAGCGTCGTGGTGCCAAGGTCCAAGGCGACGGCGAACGCTTCGTTTTCGGCGTCGCCCGGCTCGAAATCGTGCGGCCGATCGCCGGCATTGGCCGCCGACTCAACAAAAATCTTCGGCGCGCCGGCCGTGCGCGAACCGGGCGGAATTTCCACCTCGGTCGGGCCGCTAACTTTCGTTTGGCACGCCAATCGCCAGCCGGCTTGAAGTTCCGCAGCGGAAAACCGATCGCGTTCGACGGGAGTCGGCTCGGCGGCGTTTTGGACGACGATGACGCGGCACTTGCCGCAGGTGCCCGCCCCGCCGCAAGGAAAATCCAAAATGACGCCGGCTTCGGCCGCCGCTTCGATCAACCGCGTGCCCGGCAACACGTAGACTTCGCGATTGAAGGGTCGAAA
Source organism: uncultured Planctomycetaceae bacterium (assembly GCA_964635765.1). Lineage (GTDB taxonomy): Bacteria > Planctomycetota > Planctomycetia > Pirellulales > Thermoguttaceae. The sequence continues at coordinate 836 of CAZWNM010000545.1, forward strand.
ATGGACGAGGACTTCCGTGTCTCGCATCACTGGCTCTCCGATGTTTGGCTTTGCGCCTTTTTCAGCAATTCGATGAACTTCAAGGCCGTCGGCGAGAAATCTCTGCCATGGCGATGGATAATGCCGATGGGCCGAAACAACTCGGGCGCAATCAGCCGGATCGCCGCCAACGTTCCGCTACGCGCCTCGGCGAGGATGGTTGGCTCGGGCAAGATGCTTACGCCGGCGCCAATCTGCACCGCCTGCTTGATCGTTTCGATATTGTCGAACTCCATCGCCACGTTGATATTGACCGAACGCTGCCGGAGATGGCGATCGATTTCGCGGCGGATAATCAAGTCGGGATCGAAGCAAACCATGTCGAGTCCGCGAAGTTGCTCGGCGGTAAGGGCTTGATATGCCGTCAGCGGATGGTCCGGCGGACAAACGACGACCATGCGCTCGGAACGCAAGGGGATCACGTCGATTTCGTTCGAGGCGGCCGGATAGGAAACGATTCCAAGGTCGATCGTGTCGTTCAGCACGGCGTCGTACACCTTATTGGGGCGGAGATATTCGAGCCGCACCTTCGCCTTGGGATAACACCGCATGAAGTCTTGCATGCAGCGGCTCATATCGTGTAGGCCGACGGAATAGATAGCCGCCACGCGCACCAGGCCGCTGATTTCCTTCCGCAACGCCTTCACGCGCAGCCCGACGGACTCGTACTTGTCGATGATCTCGCGGAATCCTTCGTAGCACACCCGGCCTTCCGGCGTCAACACAAACGGCCGATGGGAGCGGTCAACCAACGGCACGCCGAAGAACTCCTCGACGCGGTGGATTGATTGCGTGGCCGCCGATTGGCTGATTTCATTGAGCTTTGCGCCTTTGGAAAAACTCTGATGTTGCACGACATCACAGAATATGCGTAAGGTTTCAATGTTCATAAGAATATCTTATCATAAGAAAGGCTTATTTTCAAGCGGGCGAGGTATGAGAAAAGGGGCGAGCGGGGCGTGTGAACACGCTGTTCTGTTCGGAACTTTTCACGATCCACATCTACCGGTATACCTTTTGCGAAACCGTAAGCAACTTTTCCAGTTTTTAATGCCCTACCCCTCTGATCCCTGAACGCTGACGCCTGGTTCCGACAGACCAGGGTGCTTACGCACCCCGCTCGCCCCACCAGCCCCCTGGTCAAAACGTGCGGCGTGGCGAATCTGCGCCACGTTATTCCGGCGACGACATGCCGCCGTGGAGGGAACATGGCGTTTTTTCAACGTAATGCTCGACAACCGCCGTGGTTTCTGTTTATACTGGAGTGTGAAAGGAACGAAGTCCATGAGTCAAGAACAAGCGCGAGCACACGCCTCCCTTTTCAGTCAGATCGACGTTTCACCCGCTGCGTATTCCGGGGCGTCGGGGGGTCGGCAGGAGGTCGAGCAGACGCGGCTGTTGCGAGAAATCCTTTCGGCTCAAGATCGCCAGAATGAATTGATGGAGGACTTGGTCAACCAGCTTGGCGCCGGGCAAAAGCAGCGTGCGAACGAGCTGGGGCAATGGAAGCAGGCCAATCCGCGTTTGGCCCGCAGTTGTCGCATGGCCGCGGAATCGTTGGGCAAGGTGCAGGCGCAGTTCTTGGAATCTCTCACGGCGGAAGTGAACGCCAACTACGAGAATTTGGTGGAAGGCGAATTCATGCTGAATGAATTCATCGATCGTTTCGGTCCCCGCATGGCC
>CAZWNM010000546.1:0-2551 GCA_964635765.1 uncultured Planctomycetaceae bacterium
AAACCGCGTTGGAAAGATTTTGCCAACTGGGGGCCGCTAGAAAGCCAAGGTCGTGGGCAAGCAACAAGTGATATTCCACCTCACTGGCCGAACCGGCCGCAATTTGCAAAAATCGTGCAAGATCGTCGCCGCCATCTCGCCCGCATCCTTCCGCAATATTAGCTGGAATCGAAGCGGCCGCACGGCGAATTTGACTCGTTAAGCCATACAATTCATCTTTTGGAAAACCGCGTGTTGCCGCGTACACATCGAGCGTCACTCGATGTGCTTTATGCCATACATTGAGTTTCCGAAAATCCTGCATCCTACGTTTTCCTCATCAAACTGAAAACTGATAACTGACAACTGATAACTCCTCCCTCACACTTTGATATTCACGATTTGTCGAATCGTCAGCGCGCCGAGGATTTGCAAAAACACGGCCACGCCGAGCATTTTCGTGCCCATCGGGTCGGTGAACAGGACCATGACGTAGTCGCGATTCAATTGATACACGGCGGCGAACAGCACAAAGGGCAATGCCAGCAACACTACGCCCGATAGCCGGCCCTCGCCGGTCAAGGCTTGCACTTGACCCCAAATGCGGAAGCGGTCGCGGATGAGTTCGCCGATCTTGTCGAGGAGTTCCGCCAAATCGCCGCCCGTTTGACGTTGCAGCACCAAGGCGGTGACGAAAAATTTCAAGTCCAAATTGGGAACGCGGTCCGTCATCGCCCGAAGGCTTTCGTCCAACGGAATGCCGAGGTTTTGCTCCTCGAACACGCGGCCGAACTCCTTGCCGATCGGCGGCGGCATTTCCGACGCCACCATGCTGAAGCCGAACGGCAGGCTTTGGCCGGAACGAAGCGCGCGCGAAAGCATTTCCAGGGCGTCGGGCAATTGGGCGCCGAATGTTTTCAAACGGCGTTTGCGGCGGAACAGCACGAAAAAAAACGGCAGCAACCCCGTCAAAATCGCCGCGAGCGGCATGAGCACGGGATGAATGCGAAGCACGAGGCTCAACAACGTGCCGGCCACGGCCATGCCCGCCGATATCGCCATAAACCGGCCGACCGTCAGATTCGTGTCAGCCTGTTCAAACAAGCGGTTGAGATTGCCGATTCGCTCCAAAAAAGACTCGAAAAAGCCGAGCCGTTCGTCGAGCGATTCGGAAAGAATGCCGGCTTCTTTCGCGGCGGCTTTGTCCTTTGCCGGGCCGGTGCCGGTCAAGTGCGCGAGGCGCTCCTCGATCTTGCTGGCGGGTTTGCCGCGCAGCAACAGGGCGGCGCCGCCGACCAGCGAGGCCACGCCCACAAACGCCATCATTGCCAACAGCAGGGTACTCACGGTTAATCCTCCAGCATGACCCGTTGTCGAAAAGCGCTCGACGGCAGCCGGACGCCGGCCGCTTCCAACCGCGTCATGAACGCCGGCCGAACGCCCGTCGCGATGAACTTGCCGTAGGCCCGGCCGTTTTCGTCGACGCCCTCCTTATCGTAGCGATAAATGTCTTGCAGCGTGATCGTGTCTTGTTCCATGCCGACCACTTCGGTGATGCATGTCACCTTTCGGGAGCCGCCTTGAAGCCGGCTCGCCTGCACGACCAAATCGATCGCGCTGGCCACTTGCGTCCGCATCGCCTTGAGCGGCAACTCGAAGCCGGACATCATAATCATCGTTTCCAAGCGGCCCAACGCGTCGCGCGGGCTGTTCGCGTGCAGCGTCGTCATCGAACCTTCGTGGCCCGTGTTCATCGCTTGAAGCATGTCGAGCGATTCCGCGCCGCGGCATTCGCCGATGATGATGCGCTCCGGCCGCATGCGCAATGCGTTTTTCACAAGGTCGGTCGCCGTGATCGCGCCCTTGCCTTCGATGTTCGGCGGCCGGGTTTCCAGCCGAACCACGTGGTCCTGCTGCAATTGCAATTCCGCCGCGTCCTCGATCGTCACGATGCGGTCGGTGTTCGGAATGAAGCTCGAAAGCGTATTGAGCAACGTCGTTTTGCCCGAACCCGTGCCGCCGGAAATGAGGATGTTCAACCGCGCCTTGATCGCACCTTCCAGCAGCATCACCATCTCGGGCGTAAACGCCTTGAAGTTCAACAGGTCTTCCAATTTCAGCGGATTCGACCCGAATCGGCGGATGGAAACGCACGCCCCGTCGAGCGCCAACGGCGGAATGATCGCGTTGAATCGCGAACCGTCAGCCATCCGGGCGTCGACCATCGGGCACGTTTCATCGACGCGCCGGCCCACGCGCGAGATGATCCGGTCGATGATCTGCATCAGGTGGTTGTTGTCGCGGAACACCACGTTGGTCTTTTCCATCTTCCCGCGACGCTCGACGTAAATATTTTTCGGGCCGTTGATGAGAATATCGCTGATCGTCGGATCCTTGAGCAGCATTTCCAACGGGCCGAGGCCGAACGTCTCGTCCAAGACTTCGCTCACCAACCGCTCGCGCTCGTTGCGGTTCAGCAGCGTGTCTTCGGTATCACAAAGATGTTCGACGACCAGCCGGATTTCGCGGCGCAGCGTGTCGCCTTCCAACTCGCCCACGCGCGACAGGTCGA
>CAZWNM010000547.1:0-2538 GCA_964635765.1 uncultured Planctomycetaceae bacterium
TGCGAACCGACCAGCACGTCGGCCAAATCGTCGCGGCCCGGCAGCGGCGCAGCGCCGTCGTAATAAATCTCGCCGAAATGATCCAATCCCTCGACGGCCAGCCGCCGCCAGAGATACAACGCCGGAAACAGTCCGTCGCCTTGCTCGGGCGTGGGCGATTGGCTCAGCGAGTCGCCGGCCTTCCACTCGATTTTCGATTTTCCGCGTTCGCCCGAAACGCCGGCGTCGGTAATTGCAAGCCGATACGTTTCGCCGCCGTCGGTCGGGCCGGAAATCGTCCAATCGCCCAGTCCGATGTTTTTGCGCGGGTTCCACGCATTCCAAACGCGGCGTTGGTTTTCGGCGTTGAAATAATAATTAGCGAAGCCGTGTTTCGCTTGAAAATGCTTTTCAACAATTTGCGGCGTGACAATTTCCCGCAGTGGGGATTGCCCCGCCCGTTTCTTGAAGGGATTCGGCAGCGACTTTTTGGACTTGGCGTTGCGTTTCGCGGGCAACGGCTTCGGCTCGGGCATCTCGTCGGGCGAGGGCTTGTCCGGCGTTTTGCCCATCGCTTTTTCCAGCAGTTCCTCGGGATTATGAACGCCCTCGAGCCGAACCAAAATGTCATATTGCTTGCCCTCGCGGCGATACGTCAACGGCACGCGCCATCCATTCGGCAAGATGCCCAACATGTTTTTGAAACCGTTGGCCGTGGCGATCGGGCGGCCGGCGAAGCTGACGATCTCGTCGTCGTAGCGAAGCCCCCGCCGAAAGGCGTCGGAATTGTCGCGTATTTCGGATACGACGGCGTGACCGGCGGCGTCGTTGGCGATCCGCGCGCCGAGCGTGGCATGATCGACGATCCGGCCGCCGCGCAGGGCGTCGACGAAATTGTTGATTTGATTGATCGAAACCGCGTAGCCCGCCCCGACGTTCACGCGGCCGCGTTTCTCGAACGAGCAGCGGCCGTTGATGCCGATCAGCCGGCCTTGGGCGTCGAACAGCGGGCCGCCCGAGTTGCCGGGATTGATCGCCGCGTCGGTCTGAATGCAGTCGGCGTATTCCAACAATGTGCCAGCCGGAAATTGATAGCGATGCGTGCCGGAAACGATTCCGTAGCTGATGGACGGCTGGAAATCGGTTGCCAGCAGAAAGGGATTGCCCGCCGCAAAGACCCAGTCGCCCATCCGAACGCGATCGCTGTCGGCCATCTCGGCGCAGGGAAACTTCTCGCGGCCGAAGAGCTTGATGACGGCCACGTCGCCGGTCGGATCAATTCCGACCAGCACGGCGTCGTACGTCTTTCCGTCGGCCATGCCGCACTGCATCGCCTTGCCGCACGGCAACACGACATGGAAATTAGTCAAGGCGTAGCCGTCGGGCGAAATGACGACGCCGGAGCCGCCGCCCTGTCCGTTCGACGCGAAGACGGCCACTACGCAGTCTTTCGCCTTATCCATCACGGCGATTCGCTCGGCTTCGGCGTCGAGCGTCGCCGGGGCCGGCTCGGCCTTGGCGCGGGAAACAGCGGTGAGACAAATCACCACGAGCAAAACGGCGGCGCGTTTCATTTCGAGACCCTCGCGCTGCCCAACAATAAGTGGTCACCCGAGGCGAGGCCGCCGCTGAAATCGACGACGACGGTCAGCCGGCGCGAATGGTTCAGGGCAAGATTGATCGGCCGCGGCGCGTCAATGCCGGCGATGTCGGTTTTCAACAGCGTCTTATCGTCGCCTTGCACAAGGAGCCGAACTTTTCCGGCGGGCCGCACCGCATCATCAATGCCCACGGTCGCTTGAAATCGGTTGAAACCTTCCGGCAGACGATAGACGATTTCCGTCCGCGCGCGGATGGCCAAGCCCTTGCGATAGGCGACGCCGCCGAGCCGCAACGGCTTCGAGTCGAACCCGACGTCAAACCGCGGCTTATAAAATTGTTTCATCGCGGCCGACGGTTCGCCAACGCCGAAATACGGCGTCCACGTGATGGCGACTGGCTCCAGGTCGCTCAGATAAACCAGCTTGCCGGCCGAAAAGTCGATCTTGGTGATCGCGTCGAGCGGTTGCGAAACGACGATGCCCGCCGGCGTGGTCCATTGCAATTTTCCGTCGGCCAGCGAGGCCGATTTCGCCGGCCAGACGGAGCCGGCCGCGTCGGTGATTTTGCAAATGGCCGCGGGCAATTCCGTCGGCGTGCTGTGATGATAAATGAAGCCGTAGATTTTCGCCCGATTGACCGACAAAACCTCGCCGTCGAGATCGAAGCTCACGGCCTTCTCGGTCACGTCGCGCAGCACGCCTTTTTGGTAATCGACGTTGTCTTTTCCGCGAACGACCAGCAGATCGGAATCGTTTTTCTCGCCGGTCAGCCGCGTCCATTCGTCGCTGAAGGGATCGGCCTCGCGCGAGACGCCGACATTGCCGCAACGAACCGTTTGAATCATCGCGGTCGGGATTTCAACCACCGCGCCGTCGGCCAACGTAATTTGCGCCAGACGTTCATGCGACGTATATTGCTTTGCGCGGATGACGCCGCCGTCGGCCGTTTCGATGACGG
>CAZWNM010000548.1:0-2535 GCA_964635765.1 uncultured Planctomycetaceae bacterium
CGCAGCAATAACGGCCGTTGGCCCGCCACACGGCTAAGGGCAACCGCTCCGTGAACTCCTCTTCACTTTCACCGCCGCAAAGTGAACCCTGCGCAGATGCGTGCAAAACCTTACCGATGTCGTCGTCGATCTCGCCAGCAAGCGCGTCAACGAGCTTGCCATCAGCCCTGTCGGCAGCCCACCAGTCGCCGAACGACCACTCCTCTTCCGCCGCCGCCTTGATTTGTAACTCTTTTTCAGGATCGTACTCGGATATTTCTACGCTCATTTCATAGAATTGGCTCATGGCAACTTCTCCTCCTGAAGCACAACATTCTTCTTTGCCTCGAATGCCGTTCGTTCTTGCTCGACGAACTCGTAGCTGTTTTGATACTTGATCTCGTCGGCTGTGACAAAAACCGCGCCGCCGCCAAACTCGCCTACGCGAGGTTTCGAGCAGGTCGCGGCGTAGGTAAGCGACCAACATTGATCGGGCCGAAACATTTTGAGGAACTTTTGGACCAGATAGGCGGCGTTTTCAGGATTACCCCAATCGTCCGCATGGAGCCACAGGTGCCGGCCCCAGCCGCCTTCGTCGGAATCGGTTGCAAAATCGTGCTCGAATCCCAACGCAGTCCATTGGGAATCATAATCGTCCTTGTCATGCAAGAAGCGAATGCCGGTCCAATCCGGCTCCGCGTCAGCCAGTTCGGCGGGCACGGAGTCGTTAGGAATTTCCTTGTTGGCGAAGATACGGATAGGCTGAAGCTGTTCCTTCAACCACGCTTCTTCGTGTTCCGAAAGATTGGCTAGAATTTCTGAAAATTGTTGATAATTGTCCGCCACGGTTATTTTCCTTTCAGCAATCGGTTTGTGTGTTCTTCGATCAACTGGTCCAACTGTCGCTCTGCGTGTTGGGCACCAAGCCCATCGACCAGATAGACAATTTGCGATTCCAATCCGCCGTTATTGACATCGGCGGCAATGCTTGCCGTCAACTCATGGAGCGTTTCATCCAAGTCTTCGGGTTGCAGTCCGGCGGCGTCGGCCTTGTTGACCAATCGTTCCACGACGGCGGCGCGATCAGCAGTAGCGTTGGGCTGAAGTTCCATGTTGCAGTCGCATTTTTCACAGACTGGTCCGCCATGTTCGGCCAGCCAGTCGTAACTGATCTCCGTTGTTTTCCCGCAATCAAGACATTTCCAGGTTCGGGTCATGTTCATCGGCGTCGTCCTTTCCTCTCTGTTTTCTTTTTGAGAAAGTCGGCTTGGTGGCATACTGGAGCCAGCGCCCTGACAGCCATCTTGGCTTTCTCGATGTAGGTGAAGGCATTTGCAAAATGACAGTCGTATTCCTCCAGCGGCATGAGCGACGGCTTCTTCAGCCGCAACTCTAGCACGTTGCGGCAGGCTTTCAAGTCGGTCGCCAACATCGCAAGCTGCGCGGCGCTGGAATCAAGTTCATTTAGGATTCGATCTTTGGTGTATATCATGCACTATTCTTTCAGGTAAGGGACATCAGTCATTAAAAAATCTCAAAAATCGGCAAGGGCGGCAGCTTCGAGGGAATGGAACGGATCAGTCTGCGGTAGACCCTCTCCCACGCCTGAAGGCGTTTCGTTTCCGACCGCTTTTGGTCCTTCACCAGCCTTGCCATGCTCTGGAGGGCTTTCTCAATCTTGCCGTGACATATTACAGGAGTGCCTTCCTGAGTGGTCAGCGTGTACCTGTCTCGATTTTTCTTGCCCGGCAAATCGGGGCGAAACTCTATAAAATACGGATCATACTCGAATTTTCCAGACGACTGCCGCTGGAATGGGATGTTATGCTCCCGCAGCCAGCCTTCCAATTCCTGGAACTCCCCGTAAGACGCTTCACAATCGCAAAAGTGCAGCAGGCCGTCCTGACGGGCAGCCAGGATCGCCTCGGCCGATGAGGCGTCGATGCGAGTTTCATCCCAATCGACCCGCAAGTCGGAAATGGGAAACTCGTCTCGCAAACTACGGGGCAGCTTGCCCCCGATCCATATTTCAGCAGCCATGCGATCAGACATAATACTTTCTCCTGCGGGTAAAACCCGCTGTTAGAGTGTTCTGTTCAGTTAGGTATTTGCAACGGGTTGAAATGTTGGTCCGCTCTGCGCCAAACAGTCCATGAATCGCTCGTGGAAACGCTACCTCATGTGTTCACTTTTTGCAAAGCGTCCTGAAGATGCGAGTCAAACAATTTGACGTGTTGATAGACCTGGGTAAGCATTTTCAAGTTGCTATGGCCCATGAGCGTGGCAATGGTCACCAAATCTATGCCTTTCAAGATTGCGTTGGTGGCGAATGTGTGGCGCAGTTGGTATGCCGTAAAACCGAGTTTGCCGCACTTGTCGCTCAACGCCCGGCCAGTCCAGAATTTTCCTTGGTTGCGCAGAAGCGGACCCGTGGGGTGCTTTTCAAGTTGCCGCCGGAGAATTTCCAACGCCCGGTTAGTGAGGTGGACGACCCGCTGGCGTCGGTTTCCTTTGCTGTCAACCTTTGGGAATACAATACAATTGTCATGCAGGTGC
>CAZWNM010000549.1:0-2535 GCA_964635765.1 uncultured Planctomycetaceae bacterium
CGGCCAGTCGAGAAGCCAATTCGGGGTTTGCCGCCACTTCGCCGCCGGGAATCAGCCAGCGCCCGTGCGGCGCCACCGCCCAACGCGCGCCTTGCGGCCGATGTTTCGGACAAAAAACGATCACATCTTCCGGAATGACGATTTGGCTGAAAACGGCGGCCGCCAAACGCCCGGAATACGTCCAACCGGCGTGCGGCACGAGTGCGCCGGCCCAAGGCTCGGGCGTCGGCTTCGGCGAAACCGCCGCAAACAAGGCGTCAACTTCCCGCCGCATTTCCTCGGCGTCGCTCGGATAAAAACCGCCCGCCACCGCCGGATGCCGAACGCTCTCCTCGACCGGCATCAATCGGCCGTTGATCGAAAGCCCGTCAAACACCATGAGCGTCGTGTCGTCGCGCAGCCAGGCATCCAACGGCAACCCGGCCTTGATGCAAACCTGCTGCAAAAAAGTCCGCGCGTCGAAATGATGTTCGACCGCCACGCCCGGCAACAACAATCCGCGGGCCGAGCCCCGGGCGATTTGCACACCGTGCCGGCCGATCGTCACGGCCTTCACGCGATCTTCGCCCCGCGCCGCGACGACTTCCGGCCCCCAAAGAATCCACACATCGACATCGAGCCGGCCTAGCTCGCTGCGCGAAATCGGCGGGAATCGCGGATCGTCGGTCGCCGCCCGATCGGCCGCGTGATCCAAGGCGTCGCCCAGCATCATCGACTCGCCCAAAAAGCCGCAACACGAGCGAAGCTGCCCTTCGCGCCGGAGCGTGACGAACGCGCCGTAGACGGGCGTGTCGGCCGCGGCGCCGAGCATCGCGCGCGTCGAATCGGCCTCGTCTCTTCGCACGGCCGCAATCACTCGCTTGCACGCCGCTTGCAACACGGCGTTTTCCTGTTCCTTGCTAAGCTCCGGCCGTTTCGCGCCGCCCGAAGTTTCCGACGTTTGATTGGACGCATTGCTCATGGAAGACTCCTTGTGTCGCACGAGCCAATTATATCACTCTCCAAGAAAACGCGAAATTGTCGTCCTCAATCGGGTTAGGCGATTCGACGCGGTTTGGCATTCCCAAACGACCAGCGTTTGCCAGCCGCCTTTCCGCAGCAATCGGCCAACTATTTGCCACGCAGGGCATGAAAACCCTGTTGGTCATGGTGAACAGGGACACGCTGGTGGAATGTCAATTAAGATTGTCTCATCGCCTGTTGCATCGAGAACCCTCCGGTTATAGCGGCAGAGTATCTCAAATACAACGCGTTGATGTGACCAATGGTATTCCTCCGATGTGAAAAGCGTTCGCAAGTTGACGAGAAAATCGAGGGCAAGAATTGACGGTGTCTGGTTTCCCAAAATCGCCTGACATGCCCGCCAAAGTATTTCCTCGCAACCAGACGGGACAATGATACTGCCAAAGAAGCGAGAGCCGAGTTCAATCGCGCGGGCCAGTGATTTGTCGTTGATATCATGAAAATACACGTAAGTGTAGTCTCCAATTCGCCAACAGAAATTAGGCAGCGACTCCACCACAAGAGGGGATGGCGTCCGCAAGGAGATTTCTTCGGCGGCAAGGTCCAAACATACGCCGATAAGGTGGCTCGCCATTTTCAGTTGCGACGCATTTTCCGAAACCATCCCCAAAAGATGGGTGACGACAGCCCCTCCAGTGATAGTTTGCCACTCTGGTGGTAATGAAAGCATGACATTGCTCCTAATTTGGGAGCATTCTAGCACGTACCGATAATTGGAGCAATGGAAAAATCGACCCACACTACTGAATATGCTGCTCTCTGTGCGGAACTTCGCGCGGCACGAAAAAACGCGGCCCTTTCTCAACGCGATTTGGCCGTGCGCCTCAAGGTTCCACATAGCTGGGTGGCAAAAGTGGAAGCCGGAGAACGCCGGATTGATCTGGTTGAATTCTGCTGGTTTATTTCCGCGTGCGGGCTTGATCCGCTCGTGGTGACTGATCGCTTGATGCAAAAGTGGCGAACGCCGCGCGCGAAATGCCGTGTCAAGGAAGGCGGAGCGAAGTGACCGCCGCCGATAACGATCTTCGACGCAAGATGTTGGCGGCAGCCTTCCAGATGCCATCAGTACAAACGATGGTGTCTCGAAAGTCAAGCATTACCAATGCTTTTGTCAATTCGGTAATTCCAGTTGTTCAACCGAGCTTGGACGAGATTGAGCAATCGCTGTCCATGCTTGGCATGGAACCATTCAATGTGCGATGCGCGTATTGCGGAGACAAGAAGACCGAGTGGGATCATTTGCGGCCGTTGGTTCTAAAACATCGTGCAACCGGCTTCATTTCCGAGATTGCCAATCTCGTGCCATCCTGCGGTAAGTGCAACCAAAGCAAAGGCAACAAGCCTTGGCGTGAGTGGATGCAGAGTTACACTCGCCTCTCGCCGAGCGGTCGCGGCATCGCGGACATTGCAGACCGGATTACCCGCCTCGACGCCTATGAAAAATGGCGTTCTCCCACCATCATTGATTTTGAAGTCATTCTTGGCCACGATGCGTGGAAACAATATTGGGTA
>CAZWNM010000550.1:0-2533 GCA_964635765.1 uncultured Planctomycetaceae bacterium
GGGCGGGTTAGTCGCATGCCGAAGTAATCCGCCAGTTTGGTAGCGGTTTCCAGCGTCAAGTCACGTTCCCCGCTCACAAAACGGTAGAGAACGGGATACGCGATTTCGGCTTCTTTGGCGATGCGGTAGAGACTCAACCCGCTGTCCTCGATGGCCTGTCTGAGTTGTTCCTGTAGTGCCATGATTTTCACTCCCGCCCGTCATTGTATACCGTTCGGTATTTATGTCAAGTAGAGTTCAAGAATTTTCTTTTTGCCGGTCCAGGAATGTCAGCAGATCGGTTCGGGTGTAGACAATTTTGCTGCCGATCTTCGCCCCTTGCAACTCGCCGCGCCGCCGGCAGTCGCGGAGCACGTAAGACTTCACGCCCAGCAGCGCGGCCGCTTCGGGTTCTGTAAGTGCCAGTCGGCCGTTGAACTTGGCCCGCTCTTCTTCCATGCTGTCCAGGGCCTCGGCCACGGCCAAGTGGACGAGGGGGCGAAGATCATCTTGGTCGAATTGGATTTTCAGGCTCATCTTCGATCACTCCGCATCTTGCCGGCCGTTTGTTGCCGGGGTACTACTTGGGTTGTTTCTCGAAAGAGTTTGACTGAGCAGTCGCCGCCCGGATTGCCGGTGTCTCCACGCCATGCCCGCCAATCTCGCCAAGCCCGCTATTACGCCGTGACAAACGCCGGGTAGGGGTTTGGACGGCTTCCGGGTCAACTTGGCCCGTTGCAACGCACGGGCGCGTCGTGTGCTCGCTCTGTACGCCGGGCTGAAAACGATACTTGGCTCCCAGTGTGCGAAGTCTTTCCCGTTCGGCTTCCGATACTTGCCGCCGCCGCCGTGGGTGCATGACCTCGGCCACCTTGTCGAAGTCGCCTACATCAAACAGCACGGTCAACTCGCCAAAGTCGCCGTCCTGATGAACCCGGCAGCATTTCAACCGCCGCAGCACGCCGGCCACGTTGGGGTGGCCATCGACACTTGCAGCCAGTGTCTCGCCGCCGTGCGGGTAAATGTGACCGTATTGGCACGGGATGATTTGCAGCCAAACCTCTTCGGCTTGGCGGCGTTCTGGACGTTCAGCGAAATACGACTCTTCGTGCTGAACGCGGTACTGTTTGCCAAACATTGTTTTCAGATTCACGCATTCCATGATCGTGCCTTTCGATGTTGTGTCAGTATCCGCCGCAACCGCGCTTTCCTCGAATCGTCAGCCCGTTCGGTGGATTGTTCCCGTTGTTCAACCCACCCGCGCTCGATTGCGTCGATGGTGTCCGGCAGGGCGTATTCCGCCGGCGGCCAAGTGTCGGTTATGGTTGCGTTCATCATTTTTCTTTTCTGTCTTGCCGGTGTTCTCTAATGTTACGGAATTACGGAAGGACGGAAGGACTTTTCCATATAAGCGCTCCACGAGAGATAATTAAGCTGGTTATAGGGAAAAATCGTTCCGTTGTTCCGTTGTTCCGTTGGCCGATAACCCTATTCCGCGATACCAAAGTCCGTTATTTGTGTACCGTTCGACGCCTCTTTCGGTCAGCATCCCGGTCAACTTTCGGCTTGTGATATGCCTGTCGCCTGACCATTCCTTGTAAAAGTCCAATAGGTCGGCTGCCTTTACCCTGGCCCCTGGTTCGACGACACAACACTCGCCGATGAAATTCAACAGAACGTCCTCGGCGTTTTGGTAGTTGGCTGTCGCCTCAACGATGGCCTTTGGCTCGCCTAATCCATGCTGCTGCCAGTCGAGACAACCGCGAACCGACCACGCCAATACGCCTGGAAGCTCGGCGCGAAGTTTTTCGGGCAAGTGCTTGTCGCGTTCCGCCGGCGGAATCACTACATTAAACGGCACGAGTTTCAACCGTCGCCATATTGCTAAATCGGTGCCGCGAACCGTTGGTCTGTGATTGCACGCAAGAACCACTTTGTGGGTCGGCATGAACTGCCAGAAGTCTTCACGCATACGGCGGGCGCGGATTGGGTCGCCGCCGGTCAACTCCTTGACGAGCGCCTCGGCCAGTCTGCGGCCTTCGTCCGTTTCGATGCAGGCGACAAGTCGCTTGCCGTGCAAGTCGGTCAAGGCGGTTGGATGGGCGTTGTCGCGCTTCATTAGGAGCAAGTCGGCCGTGGCCTTCATGGCGTAGTCCGGCCCCAACATTTCCATCAAGGCGTTTAGAATGGTGCTTTTCCCATTCGCGCCGACGCCGTGCCAGATCGAAAGTATCTGCTCGGATACGTCGCCGGTGAGACAATAGCCAGCGAACCGCTGAACGAAGTCGATTAGGTCATGGGTGCGGGCAAAACACTTGTCGAGCGTGTTCAACCAGATAGGGCAGGGCGCGGCAGGCTGATATTCGACCTGGCACAACTTCGTGATAAAATCCTCGCGGCGGTGTTCACATGGTTGGCCGGTGCGTAGGTCAATTCGACCGTTGGGACAATTGAGAATCCACGGGTTTGTATCGAGCACGTCGGGCGATACGGGGATGGGCGGCTCGCTACGTGCCAGCGTGAGCATGGCGGTACGGCGGGCAACCGATTCGCT
>CAZWNM010000551.1:0-2532 GCA_964635765.1 uncultured Planctomycetaceae bacterium
GGCCTTGTTCGATCTGCTCGGCGATTTTGCGAGCATCCCGTATTAGGTCTTTCGCGGCCACCCCCGTTATACCTCGCTGCCGCATCGTATCCAAGATTTGGGCCGAAGCCACCTCCAGCGCCCCTGGATAGAATAACGCCGCCGCTTCCATCGCCGCCAACTTGCCATTCGCAAAGGTGTTCACGTCGTTCTTGTCGGGCAGTAGTTCAAGAATGGCCGTCAGCACGTCCTCACGCGGCTCGGCGCCCTCTTTGACAACGATCTTCGGTTTCGTGTTCAGGCTTGCGATGAAGTCCAGAACCGCGAACCGATCTTGGCCGTCGAACTGAAGTAAATTGTTCAAGAAGATGACAGCCGCCCCATCCGCATCGTTGCACTTTTTTTGCAAGTCGGCATGATTTTCTTCGTCCAATAATTCTTCAGGCGCGATCGAAATGACGCGACCGTCGATCTCAATGCTGATCTGGCCCGTAGGAGGACAAAAAGCAGATTTCGATGGCGGCTTGTGATGCGGCTTGTCAGCGCGGCTGTTGCGCGATATAATATTGTCGGTGGACAATTTTCGGCTCCTTTTGTGGGGGTCAATATTTTGGGGCACCGTGGCCTGCTCGCCATTGGTGCCCTTTTTTTATGCGCAGAACTTCTATTTATTTTTTGAAGGTGAGCGTTTTCCACCAACCCGGTGGAAACGGAACACCAATACCGCCCTTTTCGACTCCGCTGTCGCCGTCCGTCGGTTTTTTGTGGAACGCGCCGTCGTTGCGGCCGCGCCTGCGTCTGAGACTTGCGGCGAGCGGCGAGCTTGCTTGCTTTGCTGTTGCCCGTCTTTGGACATTTTACTATTATTCATCGTTGAGCCTTTCGTGGTTATGGCTGGTGTTTTTTTCTGCTCCCTTTGTTTGATGATCTACGAGACCAAGTTCTCGTTCGGCTTGCGCAATTTCGCGTTCCCTCCGTCGCGGCGTTCTCGCGGACGGCGGTTCATTGTTCGCAGCGGCCGTGGTGGCAAGGACAAAACGCTCGATTGCCTCGATGCTTGTAAAACGTCTGCCCGCGCGAACTAAGCTTTCGAGGCGAACACCACGACAACCTTTTGTCATCCATCGCCAAATCGTGCACACATGGGCTCTTCCGGGCACATGGTGACTAGCTTGCGACGGAGACACCAGTGTTTCGGACAACAGATTGAACATAAGACACCTCGCTATGCGATAACTTCAATCGCTATAGCAAGATGTTACCCGATCTAGGAAGGCCCTCTACGACTTAGGGCCACTTAGGGTAAGTTGTCGTCAGTTGGCTCAAGCTTGGGCCAGATCGACTTAGGAAACTGTCGTTTGTCAAAGACGTGATTCTGTCGTGTGATGTGCTCACAACGATAGCTCTTGTCTTGAACTGATTTGCTTAACCATTCGGCCGCGTCGCGGCTGCTCCCTTTTCCCAGCAGCCTCGCTGCTCTACGAAAGGACATCGGTTTTGTGCGATACGCCGGAGGAATCTTACCTGAAATCATCGCGGTTTCGTCAATGACTAATCGGGGAGAAGCTGACTCCTGTCGGTCGTTCGCTCCAGCAACCCCTCTTCGCAGGTCGAAAAGGACGGCGTTGGCAAAACTGATAATGTCCGATCCAGTCGGGGTGTATGACGGGGCCGGTACCTCCGTAAGGCCGGTCGTCTCAAGCACAGCCCGCAGGAAGCCTTCCAAGCCAAGGTTACCTGGAGTTGTTTGCGTCGCAACCTTTAACACCTCGACTGCGTCGATCTGCTCCTTCTGAAAAGACTTCAGCAAAGCTAATAGCCCGCCGACATTCACCGGTGCTGATTGACCTTCCCTTGCCGTGAGAAGCTCTCCGAGGAAAGCACCCAGTTCGTAAAGTTTTCGGTACTTGCTATCCGCTCTGAAAGCACGATCCGCGTACTGCTGAAGGGTCAATAACTGTAGGAAATAATCATTGGAGTAGATAGGGGCTCGTTGACTGTCCTCCAGCTCCTCCCAGAGTTGATCCATTCTATTGATCGTCTGGATCAGCGTTGAGTAAATGTTACCGTGTACGTAGTCGGCAAGTTCTAGCAACGCATTTCGTAGGGCGTCGGTGCCATAGTAGCGGCTGGAAAAACCGAGTTCAAAAGCGGCCCTTGCTCTCGCTTCGTAAGAACTCGAATCGGCAGAGCTGGCGATTGCGTCCCGACTGTTTGGCGTATCGGTGTGGTCGGACATTTTGCACCTTGTTCTGGGCCGCCCACCGCCGCCATCGGCAAGGTGCGTCCGATGCTGGCGGTGAGCTACGTCGGGGATCAACCGACTGGCCCATGTCTTTTGAATTATAGCAGAAGACATGCTACCGTTCATCCAATCTTACGCATAATCTCCGCAGCCAGGGTTTGATCTCGTTCGGCATAGACCTGGCTTACGTTGGCGTTGGCATGACCCAGAACGACCTGGGCGCCTTCCAAGCCGAAGGTTTTGCGAACCTCAGTGCCAGTGGCGTGTCTGATCTGATTCGGGAACCAGTGCGGGAGCAAGTCTTGCCC
>CAZWNM010000552.1:0-2529 GCA_964635765.1 uncultured Planctomycetaceae bacterium
CTGGCCAATATGAGCCACGAAATTCGAACGCCCATGACCGCCATTCTCGGCTATTCCGATCTCCTGTTGCAGCCGGACCTCAGCGCCGCCGATCGAGCCGAATTCCTCCAAACCGTCCAGCGCAACGGCAACCATCTGCTCGGAATCATCAACGACATTCTCGACATTTCGAAGATCGAAGCGGGCAAGATGACTGTCGAGCGGATCGAATGCTCGCCTTGCCGGCTCGTGAGCGAAGTGGCGTTGCTGATGCGGGCTCGCGCGCTGGCGAAAAACCTTTCGCTCCGCGTCGAACTCCAGGGCCCCATCCCGGAAACCATCCAAACCGATCCCACGCGGCTTCGACAAATACTCATCAATCTGATCGGCAACGCCGTCAAGTTCACCGAACATGGCGGCGTGCGCCTCCTCATACGATTGCTCGATCCACCGGACGATCCGCGGCCGCGCATTAGTTTCGAGGTGGCCGACACGGGCGTCGGCATGACGCCGGAGCAATGGACGGCGATTTTCCAGCCTTTTTCGCAAGCCGACACTTCGATGACCCGGCGGTTCGGCGGCACTGGCTTGGGACTCACGATCAGCAAACGGCTTGCCCAAATGCTCGGCGGCGATATCGTCGGTCGAAGTTCACTGGGCAAAGGCAGCACGTTCCAAGCCATCGTCGCCGCCGGGTCATTAGCCGACGTGCGAATGCTCACGAACCCCGACGAAGTGATGCAGTTGGAGATGGAGGCGTCGCACGCGACAAAGACGACGAACATCCGGTTGAGCGGCCGCGTGTTGTTAGCGGAAGACGGCGCCGACAATCAGCGGCTCATCGCGTTTTTGCTTCGCCGGCACGGCGCGACGGTTGCCGTAGCGGAGGACGGCCAAGTGGCCGTCGAAAAAGTGCTTCAAGCCCGAACCAACGGCCGGCCGTTCGATTGCGTGTTGATGGACATGCAAATGCCGGTGCTCGACGGCTACGCGGCGACGGGTCAAATTCGCGCGGCCGGCTGCCGATTGCCGATTATCGCGCTGACGGCCCATGCCATGCGCGGCGACAAGGAGCGATGCCTCGATGCCGGCTGCAACGATTATATCGCCAAACCGGTGAACCGAATCGAGTTGGTCGAGCGCATGGCGTGTTATCTTCCGGCCTCGTCCAACCCCATCGCTCTCGCCTTGCCCGGCGAAAGCGCCGCCGCCTCGCAGACGCAGGCGACGTGACGCACATTGCCACTGCTGAGCGAAGCGAAGAATCTGGCGTTCTCGCCGTGTTCGAGAATCTTCGCTGCGCTCAGAATGACCGCCTTTGATGGAATTGTGCCGTTTCCACGGCGCCGCACCCCATCGCCGTCGGGCGGCGACTGATGTAAACTAAGAGAAGGGCTTGCCCGACGTATAAAATGATAATGATAGGGTACGATAAATACGACAAGGTGATTCAACGCGGAGCGCCGTCATGGCTTGGGAATATAGCGAAAAAACAAAACAACTCTTCATGGACGCCGTTCACGGCAAGCCGGGCACGCACATGGGCGAAATCGAAGACCCCGACGGCTTCGGCGAGCACGGCTCGATCTCCTGCGGCGACGCCATTCGTTTCACCTTCCGCGTCAAGCGGCATCCGACCGATCCGACGCAAGACATCATCACGTCCGCTCGCTATTTGACGTTCGGCTGCACGTCGGCCATCGCCGCTTCCGAAGCGCTTTGCTCGTTGATCGAGCAAGAGCAGCGAACGCCCATCGAAGCGTTGAAAATCACAAACAACGAGATCGTCGCTTTTTTGGAAGGGCTGCCACGCCAGAAAATCCATTGTTCCGTGATGGGCGAGGAGGCGCTCGGGGCGGCCGTTTTTAATTGGGCCCAAAAACGCGGCGTCGATCTCGAAAGCCTCGGCATCGACATGCACACCGACGAAAAAGCCGACGGCCGGATCGTCTGCAAATGCTTTTCGCTGACCGAGCCGTACATCCGCCGCAAGATCAAGGAATTGAATCTGCGCACTATCCCCGAGATCACGAACGCGATCAAAGCCGGCGGCGCATGCATGTCGTGCCACCACGTGCCCGGTGGGCTGCAAGACCTGCTCGATGAAATCTGGGGCGGCCAAACGCATGTCAAGCCGCAAGCTCAACTGGTTTTGCTCGACGCCGGCGCCGCCAAGCCGAAAAAACACCCCGAGGAAGAGGCCGGCCAAAAAGAGGGCGAGGAAAACGCCGCCGACGCCCTGTCGCCGTATCAATTCAGCAAACAGGTCGAAAAGGCCGTTGACGAATACGTTCGTCCGATGTTGGCGCAGGACGGCGGCAACGTCGAGATCGTCGACATCAAGGATCGGCTCGTCTATTGCCGGCTGGCCGGCGCGTGTCAAGGCTGCTCCGGCGCGTCGCAAACGTTGCGAATGCTGATCGAGCAGACATTAAAGGACATGGTGGGCGAGCGAATTCGCGTGATCGGCGTTTGAGGCTCTCCGCCACCGGTCCGGATATCATGACCGTAGCTCTCCCTTGTCGAGCGATCATTCAATAATCAGTTCAA
>CAZWNM010000553.1:0-2524 GCA_964635765.1 uncultured Planctomycetaceae bacterium
ACTTGCTGGCCCAAATCGACGACGCCATTCCACGCATGCAGTACAATGTGGCCGGCTATAAGCTGAAAGTGGCCGAAAAACAAGCGGCCGACGACGTGGACTATCGTTACGCCGTCGCCGCCGCCAAGGTGGCCGAGGCCGAGTATCGGCAAGCGGTGACGGCCAACGATAAAATGCCGGGCACGGTCACGCAAACCGAACTGCGGCAAAAACTTCTGGAGTGGCGCAAAATGGAGCTTGCCACCGAAAAAGCGCAAAAGGATCAAACGGTCGCCGCATTGCAGGCGAAGGTCGCCGAGGCCGAGTTGCAAGCCGCGAAGGTGAATGTCGAACATCGCCGCATCGCCGCTCCCATCGACGCCGTCGTCGTCGAGCTTGCCCGGCATGAAGGCGAATGGGTGCAGGCGGGCGATCCCGTCATGCGATTGGTCCGCCTCGATCGGCTTCGGGTTCAAGGTTTTCTCAATTCCAAGGACTTTCGCGGCGCCGACGTGCAAGGCCGGCCGGTCACTGTCGCCGTGTCGCTGCCGGGCGGCCAGCGCGAAATGTTTCCCGGAAAAATCGTTTATGTCAAACCGTTGGTCGAGGCCGGCGGCGATTTTCTCGTTCGGGCGGAAGTGCAAAACCGCAAGCAAAACGGCGTTTGGGTTCTCACGCCCGGCCTCAACGCCGATATGACGATCCAACTGAAATAGCGACTAGGGGCTAGGGACTAGGGGCTAGATTCGACCTCCTTGTTCCTAGCCCCTAGCCCCGAATCCCTAGTCCCTAGTCTCATGGCCACCCTGCGCGACAGCCTGCTTTCGAGTTCCGCGCGAAAAATGCCGTTGCGCCGACGGCCGGACCTCATTGCGCGGCGGCAACATTATTTGGGGCAAAGCTATTGGATCGTGAAAGACCCCGTCGGGCTGACGTATTTTCGCTTTCAGGACGAGGAATACGCCATTTTGCAAATGCTCGACGGCCGCGCCAGTTTGGACGAACTCAAGGAGCGGTTCGAGGCCGACTTTCCGCCGCAAAAAATCACGCTCGAAGAACTTCAGCAATTCTTGGGGCAATTGCATGGCAGCGGACTCGTGTTGGCCGATATGCCCGGCCAAGGACATCAACTCCGTCGGCGGCGCGACGAGCGTAAACGTAAAATGCTGCTCGCCTCGCTGGCCAACGTCCTTTGCATCCGCTTCAAGGGGTTCGATCCCGAACGGTTTTTAACGTGGCTGTATCCGCGGGTGCGTTGGTTATTTTCGACGCCGGCAGTCGTCGCGTGTCTGACGATGGCGCTCATGGCCCTGATGCTCGTCGCGGTTCAGTTCGACGTTTTTCGCGCGAAATTGCCCGAGTTCCACCAGTTTTTCGGCCTAAGCAACGGCGTGCTGTTGGTCGTCGTGTTGAGCGCGACCAAAGTGCTGCACGAGTTCGGCCACGGGCTGGCCTGCAAACATTTCGGCGGCGAATGTCACGAAATGGGCGTCATGATTCTCGTGCTGACGCCATGCCTCTATTGCAACGTCTCCGATTCCTGGCTGCTTTCCAATAAGTGGCATCGCGCAATGATCGGAGCGGCGGGCATGTACGTCGAATTGACGCTCGCCTCGCTTTGCACGTTCTTCTGGTGGTTCTCCGCGCCGGGCGTGTTCCACAATCTTTGCCTCGACGTGATGTTTCTCTCGTCGGTCACAACGCTGGTGTTCAACGCCAATCCGCTGTTGCGTTACGACGGTTACTACATTCTTTCCGACATTACCGAGATCCCGAACCTACGGCAAAAAGCCACCAGCATTCTCGCTCGCAAAATGAGCGAGTGGTGCCTGGGCATGGAGCCGGCGGAAGACCCTTTCTTGCCGCGGCAACATCAAACGTTTTTCGCGGTCTATTCGATCGCCGCGGTCGTTTACCGCTGGATCGTGGCGGCGTCGATCTGTTTTTTCCTTTATAAATTGTTCGTGTCGTATCGACTGGAAATTATCGGCAAGGCCCTGGTGGCGGCGTCGCTTTGGGGATTGCTCATGCTGCCGCTGTGGCAAGTCGGAAAGTTTTTTTACGTGCCGGGGAGGATCGATCAAGTGAAAAAGCCGCATTTTTACACCACGTTGGGCGTGCTGGCCGCGGCCGCGGCGGCGTTTTGTTTCCTGCCGCTGCCGCACAGCGTCGTGTGCCCCTTCGAGATTCAAGCCCGCGACGCCGCCAGCGTTTACGCCGACGTGGCCGGAACGCTGGTCGAAGTGAACGTAAAGCCGGGCCAGCGGGTCACCGAGGGCCAGCAGCTTGCAAGGCTCGAAAACCTTGATGTCGACGGCCAAATCGCCAAACTTCAAGGCGGCATCGACGAGGCCGAGGTGAAGCTCAAAACGCTGCTGCAACTGGCCACCCGCGATGACCGCGTCGCAAGTCAAATCTCGACGGTCCAGGAAGGCATCAAGGCGTTCGAGGAACAATTACGGCAGAAGGAGAAGGACCGGCGGCGATTGCGGCTTGCGGCGCCGATGGCGGGCGTGGTGCTGCCGCCGCCGGCGGTCGCGCGGCC
>CAZWNM010000554.1:0-2513 GCA_964635765.1 uncultured Planctomycetaceae bacterium
TCATGCGGATTTTCGAGCAGGGTGTCAATCGTCTTATGGATCACTTCGGCGGTAGATTGAGAGTTGGTGAGGTTCTTGCCAAGCCGGGTCAGGGTGCTGAGCTGTCTTTCGCTGATGATGCGTTCGGTGTCATCGGTATTGAAGCAGTAACTTTGCGAGCCGTTGATCGCGTAATCGGCATCGCCGGCGGAAAGAAAAAGCTAAATGCCATCCTGGCCGCCCTACGCGGGGACTGGCTTGACGTCCTAATCACGGACCATCGAACGGCAGAAGGTTTGCCCGGTCTCGCGCGAAAAACTCGGCGGCATGGGCGACCCCGTCAAGCTGCTTGTTGACGGACATCCCGTGTATCTCTGCTGCGAAGGATGCGTGGCGAAAGTGAAGCACGACCCGGAAACTTACCTTCGGAAAGCCCTGAAATTGCAAAAGAAGTGAGTTTCCGTGGCAGCAAGTAATGGGTGGGTCGAGCGCAGCGAGCCCCACCAGTAGCGCCAAAAAAACGCGGTGGGGCTCGCTGCGCTCGACCCACCCTACGATGGATTGGAGGTTTGTCATGGACAATCAAGAGTCGCACGCTGCGCCGAACGACGCGCTCGACGAATCATTGCCCGATATTCCGTTGACGCGCTGGCAGAAGTTCCGGCTGTTCAGTCTGGTGATTCTGAAACGGCTGCGATTTTTTGTGATTTTGCTCGGCGTCGCCCTATTCATCGGCAATTGGGACACGGTGAAAAACTATTGGGACAAATTGACGCAGCCGCGAAGCGTCGCCGCCCGCGAGCTTGATCCAGCCCACGAGTTTTATTGCCCGATGGACCCCCAGGTCATCCGTTCGACGTACGAACCGAACGGCGACGTGCCGAAATGTCCGATTTGCGGAATGCCGCTGTCGATCCGCGAAAAGGCGAGAGCCGTGAAATTGCCGGAGGGCGTCACCGGCCGCGTGCAGCTCTCGCCGGAACGAATTGAACTGGCGGGCATCGAAACCTCGCCGGTCGAATATCGGCCGATGGTCAAGCGGATCAAGACGGTCGGGGTCATCGCCTTTGACGAAAGCCGGCTCTCCCGAATCGTCAGCCGCGTTGACGGCTACGTGGAAAAACTTTATGTCGATAAGACTTACATGGAGGTTCGCAAAGGCGATCCGCTGGCCGAGATTTATAGCCCCGAGTTGTTCAGCACGGCCAACGAACTCATTCTGGCCGATAAGTCCGCGGCGACGGCCGATCTTGCAGCGGCCGCCCGAACCAAACTTCAACTTTTAGGCGTCGGCCGGCAGGACATCGACGCGATCGCGGCCTCCGGACAATCGCGGCCGCGGTTGGTGATCCGCTCGCCGCAAACCGGCTACGTCGTCGAGAAGAAGATCGTCGCCGGCGCGAGCGTGGAAGCCAAAATGACGCTGTTCGAGGTCGCCGATCTTTCGGCGGTTTGGATCGAGGCCGATGTTTACGAAAAGGATATTTCGTTCCTTCGCGTCGGCCAGGAGGTGGCAGCCACGGTCGAGTCGTTTCCGAATCGCACGTTTTCGGGAAAGCTCGCCCTCGTCTATCCGCGGATGGAAGCGGCGACACGAACCGACCGCATCCGCCTGGAAGTGGACAATCGGCGGCATGAACTTCGGCCGGGCATGTTCGCCAATGTGCGAATCGACGTGCCGCTGGAAAACATCGAGCCGTATAAAAACGCGGCCAGGCTCGTCGATTCACCGGCGCCGCATTACGAGTTTCTCGTCGTGCCCGAGCGGGCGGTCGTCGATACAGGCTCGAAAAAAATCGTGTATGTCGAGCGAAGGCCGGGCGTGTTCGAGGGCGTGGCGGTCGAGCTTGGACCGCGATTGGGCGAATACTATCCGGTGATAAAGGGACTTGCGGCCGGCGACAAAATCGCCTCCGCCGGCGGCTTTTTGATTGACGCCGAAACGCGATTGAATCCCGCCGCCGCCTCGACCTTTTTCGGCGCAAGCGGAGGACCGAAGGCCGGCCATGATGACGCAACCGCTGCTCCAAGTCAACCGCAGCCGAAACCGAAAACACATGGGCATTAAACCATGATCGAAAAAATCATCGAGTTTTCCGTCCGCAATCGATTCGTGGTCATCCTCGCCGCGCTCGGCGTGGTCGCTTGGGGCATCTACGCCGTCGTCAACACGCCGGTCGATGCGATTCCCGACCTGTCCGAAAATCAGGTGATCGTTTTCACCGATTGGATGGGCCGAAGTCCCAAGGAGATCGAGGATCAAATCACGTATCCGTTGTCGGTCAACTTGCAGGGGCTTGCCGGCGTCAAGGCCGTGCGGTCGAGCAGCGAATTCAACTTCTCGATGATCAACGTGATCTTCGACGACAATATTGACTTCTATTTTGCCCGAGAGCGGGTATTGGAACGACTGGCGCTGGCCGGCACTTTCTTGCCGCCGGGCGTCGTGCCGTACATGGCCCCCGACGCGACGGCCCTCGGCCAGATTTTTTGGTACACCGTCGAGGGAAAAGGCCAAGACTTGGGTCGCCTGC
>CAZWNM010000555.1:0-2513 GCA_964635765.1 uncultured Planctomycetaceae bacterium
ATGAGTTGACCGATTTCATCAAGGCAGCCGTTTCCCGATATAAAGACGACGTGCAGGTCTGGGAATTTCTCAACGAGCCGCTTTTTACGTCGTACTCGCTGCCCGACGCCAGCGTCCTGGGGACGCGGGCGATCAAGGCTTACACGGTTCAGGATTACATCGATCTGACGCGGGCCGTTGTTCCCGCCATCCGCGCCGCCAATCCGAAGGCGCGAATCATGGGAGGGCCGGGAATGGAGCCCGGCGGCAAATACACCGTTGCCATGATCGAGGGCGGACTGCTGAAACTCATCGATATCTTCGGCATTCATGACTACCCTGACTGGCCAAAACGCACCAAGCCGGAGTTGCGCCTCAAGTCCTCTGACCGAATGCTGGCGGCGATGAAGACGCATGGCGGCCCCAAACCGATCTGGCTGACTGAATTCTCTTATTTCGGCACGGATGACCTGCCACGCCATCCTTTCAAGCCCGTTCCAGGCCTATGGTCCGAACCCCTATTGCACAGCGAGAAGGAAGTGGCCGATTACACCATCCGCTACTGCACGATCTTTTTGGGCCGCGGCGGGGAAAGAATTTTCCTGCATTCCGGCTGCACGGGCTCGGTCAACAAACCTGGCACGGAAAGCTGCCTGTTTGCCGACGGCGCCGTGCGCAAGGTGTTCCCCGCGATGGCCGTTTTTACCGAATTGATGGGCGGTCGCCCGAAATTCATCGCCGACCGAACCAAAGGCGGCGGAATCGTTTTCGCTTTTGAAACCGAGAAACAAGCCGTGCTGGTGCTGTGGGATCCCGGTGAAAAGACAACGGCCGGCATTCCCCAGGACGCGACTTGCCTCGACATCACGGGGCGGAAAATGACGGGATCGACGGTTCGCTTGAACGGCTCTCCGGTTTACTTCATCGGTCCGGCTGGCGCGGCAAAGAGGCTCTTTGAAGAATGTTCCGAAACAATCCACGCGGCTGAGGAAAAGAGCGGCACGGGGCAAACGCCAATCTGAAAAAGATCCGGCAGAGCACGGATGTTGGCGTCAATATCCGCGGTTTGCTGCAGGCTGTCGAGGCTCGGCGAATGTCGAAACATCTCTTCCGCCTCGCCAAGATACACGCCCCTTTCACAAGTTGAACCATACCTTCGGTTGAAAGGGTCGTTGGAGTCAAGTGCGATGAATATCGGTTGTACCAAGGCAAAATTTACACTTTCATCATAAGGAGATTGTCGTGAACATTTTATTTGTGGGCGCCCATCCGGATGATATCGAATCTTTTTGCGGCGGCACGGCGGCGCTCTACGCCGAGCAGGGGCACAAGGTGTTTTTCTGCGCAGCCACCAACGGCAACGTCGGCTCTTCGACGCTTCCGAAGGCGGAGATCGCCGCCGTTCGACATCAGGAAGCGCTCAACGGCGCAAAGGTCATCGGGGCGCAATTGATCTGGCTCGGCTTTGACGACGAATTTCTCATCGATTCGGTGGAAACCCGGCACGCCTTCATCGAGGCGTTTCGAATCGCTCGGCCCGACGTGATTTTTTGTCATTGGCGCGAAGATTACAATCCCGACCATTCGATTTCGGGAATCATCGTTGACGAGTGCGCCCACATGGGCACGGTTCCGAATATCAAAACGGCAAGCCCTCCGACCGATAAGATACCGCATGTGTATTTCATGGATACGCCGATCGGCGTGAACTTCGTGCCCGAAATCTATGTCGATATCACGCGAACTTTTGCCAAGAAGGTCGAGATGGTTCGCGCCCACGCCAGCCAAGGCCAGTGGATGAAAGATGTTTTTGGATACGACATGGAGACGTTTTTGGAGATTCCGGCGAAATATCGCGGACTTCAAGCCGCTTGTCCGATGGCCGAGGCGTTTCGGCCGTCGTATCGCTGGGGCCGAACGTTCCGCCAACATTACCTGCCGATCTGAGCAATGATGGTTTGGAATCACTTGGGCATGGCGGCGCTGATCGCAATGGCGGTGGGCTTTGCGGCCGCCGCCCAAGCGACCGACTTGAAACTTTCCAACCCCAGTTTTGAAGCAAACTCCGTCGCCGATGGGGCGATGTCTGCGAGCCATTCAGGCTGGAACAAGCACGGCGACACCGGCGATGCCGTCACTTGGCATCCGACGGCGACCTCGTTTGTCAGTGCCGACGGCAGCGGCGGCCTTCCTTCGCCAGCCGCCGGCACGCAATGTTTGTGGGTGGCGGGCAACGTTGACCTCTATCAGGTTTACAGCTATTTCAGCCATATCAAAGCCGACAAAGCGTATACGTTGACGGCGGCCATCGGCGCGCCTCTCGATCGCGATTTCGGCGATTTTGGGCTGGTGCTCGCTAGCCCGGCGGGAGAGATTGTTTCCACCGGAGGCACTGCGGGCATCGTCAACAAATCCGGCAGGTTCTACGACAAGTCGACGTCCTTCAACACCGGGCCGAACGGCCGCAGAGACCTCGTGGGAAAGATGTTGATCGTCAACCTGAATGGAAGTCAAGCGGCGATCGATAACGTTCG
>CAZWNM010000556.1:0-2510 GCA_964635765.1 uncultured Planctomycetaceae bacterium
ATCATTTCATGCCGTGGAAAAAAGTCGAAGTGGTCGAGCCGCCGTCGATCGAGTCCGTCGTCGTTCGTTTGACGCCGCCCGCTTACACCGGCTGGCCGCCGCGAACGTCGGAACGCCGCATTCGCGCCTTGGTTGGCACGCAATTGCAAATCTCGGGCAAGGCCGTGAAGCCGCTTGTCTCGGCGAATCTCTGTTTCGAGGGCGGCCGCAAGATGCCGGTTCGGCTCGATGCCGACGGCCGCGAGTTCTCGGTTGAAGGCGTCATCGACCGATCGGGCGTCTATTGGTTTGAGTTGACCGACCGCGACGGGTTTCAGAACGGCGGCGGCGATGATCGCTGGGAAATCGAGGCCGTGCCCGACGCTCCGCCGAGCGTGCGAATCGAGCGGCCGGCGGGCAATTTGTACGTTACGCCCAACGCCGCCGCGCTGGTGCGCGTCGCCGTGAAGGACGATCTCGCGGTGCGCGACGTGTCGCTGGCGTTTCGCCGCGCCGAAACCGACCCGGAGACTTCGCTGTCGCTTTATGCGGGGCCGACACAGCCCGCGGCGAATCACTTCGGCGAAACCCGCACGATCGATTACCGTTGGATGTTGGCCTCATTGGGATTGAAGCCGGGCGAGCAGGTGACTTTTTATGCGACGGCTTCCGACTATTTGCCGCAGTTGGCGCGAAGCGATCCGCGGCGACTTGTGGTCGTGACGCCCGATGAGATGCAAGAACGCGTCGCCGACCGCGAGAAAATTGTCGTGGCCGAATTGGAACGCGCGTTGAAAATCGAGCGTGGCTGCCGCGAGCAAGCGGAATCGCTTCGGGCGCGATTGGCCGAAACGCGGCGCGTCGAGCCGCCCGACGTCGATCGGCTGCAAGCCGTGGAACATGCCCAGCGCGACGTCGAGGAGTTGCTGACATCGCCGAGCGAAGGCGTTCCGATGCACCTTGTGGCGTTGCTGGCCGATTTGGAAAACAACGGACTCGACAATTCCGACTCGCGGCGGCGACTAGGGACGCTGCGCGATGAATTGGATCGGCTCGGCCGCGACGTTTTGCCGCCGATCGGCCGCGAGTTGATCGCACTGGTTAAAACGTCGCAGGTCGGGCGCGAAGGGCAGGGCAGGGGGGACGCCGCCGAGACGATAATATCGCTTGCCGGCGTCGGCCGACGGCAGGATGAAGTGGTCGCTTCGCTCGAGGACCAAATCCGCCGGCTGACTCGGTGGAATGGCTGCCGGCGTTTCCAACGCGAAATCAGCCTGTTGCTTCACACGCAGGAGGAAGTGACGCAGCAGACCGCCCGTGCGGGCCGACGCACGTTGGCGCGTGAACTGCGAGACCTTTCGCCCGGAGATGCCGCCGATCTGAAAGCGGCCGCCGGCGGTCAACTCGAATTGGCACGCCGGCTCGATCGCGTGCTGCAAGAGGCGAAAATGGCTGTCGCGGAATTGCGTCAGACCGACACTGCGGCGGCCGACATAGTTGCCTACGCCTTGGACGAAGCCCGGCGGTGGGCCGTCAGCGAACAAATGCGAACGGCCGGCGGACAAATTGAGAGGAATCAGATCGGTCAGGCCGCCGTTGAGCAAAAGCAGATCGCCGATAGCTTGCAAACAATCCTCGATATTCTCGCCAACCGCCGGCAAAACGAAATGGAACGGCCGCTGAAGAATCAGCCGAAAGTCCAAGCCGATCTGAATGCCTTGGCGGACGCGATAACAAATCTTCGTCGCCGGCAGGAAAATGCGCTCGATGAATCGCGGCGTTTGCGCGGGCTGGAAGAGTCGCAAGGCCGGCTGACCCGATCACAGGCGTTTTCCATTCAGGAGTTGGCTCGGTTGCAGCGTTCGCTCGAGGCCGACGCCGCGCGGCTCGCCGATCAATTACACGGCGGCGAGACGTTTCAAACCGCGTTGACCGGCGCGGCCGATGCCATGCGGAAAGCGGGCGAGTTGCTCGATCATCGGCAGATCGCCCGGCCGACGCAAAAAGCCCAAGAGCGGGCGTTGCGGCAACTCGACATGGTTGCCGACCAATTGGACCGGCTGATCGAGCAGACGAAAAAGGGTGGTAAAACAGTCCGGTCGGACGAGCACAAAACACCGGGCAACGCGCGCGACGCGACTAATCTGCCGGGCCAAAAGCAAGGTTCGCCGAGCGATGGCTCGGCGCGCGAGCCGGACGCCGCCGAAACCCGGGCGAGGATCAAAAAGCTTTGGGGGGCATTGCCGGCGCATGTGCGCGAGCGGATGCAGCAATCGCCCTCGGAAGATTTTCCGCCGAAATACGAATTGCAAATCGAAGAATATTTCCGACGATTGTCGGACGACAAACACGAAAAGAACTGAACGCAGATGAACGCAGATAAACGCAGATGGTTTTCGGCCGCATTGGTCTTATTGAAAATGGATCGCCCATTTTTAACAAAGTTATTTTCTTGTTCGACATCTGCGTTTATCCGTGTTCATCTGTGTTCGATTTTGTTTTTACTGTGGGTTATTTATTTCGCTGCATTT
>CAZWNM010000557.1:0-2508 GCA_964635765.1 uncultured Planctomycetaceae bacterium
GGAGCATCTTGGCCTGCGCTGGGGCGATGTTGATTGGGAACGCGGCAGAATCACGGTACACAGTCCCAAAACGGAACACCACGAAGGCGGCGGCAGCCGGGTCATTCCGATCTTTCCCGAGTTGCGGCCATACCTGGAAGAGGTTTGGGAACAAGCAGAGCCGGGGACGGAGTTTGTCATTACCCGATACCGCGATGCCAACAGCAACCTTCGGACGCAGTTTCAACGGATCATCGAAAGGGCGGGCTTGGAACCGTGGCCAAAGCTATTCCAAAACCTTCGATCTACCCGCGAAACCGAACTGGCGGAAAGTTTCCCGATCCAAGTGGTTTGCACCTGGATCGGCAACAGCCCGGCGGTGGCCAACAAACATTATCTGCAAACGACGGATGAGCATTATCGTCAAGCGTTGGACGGCTCGAAAGTCGCGGCACAGAATCCGGCACAGTACGCGCACGGAATGGATCGTAAAGGCCGGGAGCAATCTGGTTTTTCCGGGGTTCACGATGCCTTGCGATACTGTACAATCGTTCAAGTGGGCGATAAGGGACTCGAACCCCCGACATCCACGGTGTAAACGTGGCGCTCTAACCAACTGAGCTAATCGCCCAAAACTCGTCCGATTCAAACAGAATACATCCGGCAAATCTAACGGCCGTCGCCCGTCGCGTCAAGCCAGTATCGCATCTGGCACTGCATCCCTACGCCCCCTACGTCTCGTACTCTTCGTCTTCGGGCGAAATGGGTTGGATGGAACCGAGGGAGCCGATTTGAGCCACTTCCGGCCAAAGACGGCTGACGCCAAGCACCACCAACAGCACGGTGACGCCGCCGCCTACGACCGACGCCACGGGTCCGAACAGCCACGATGTGAGGCCCGACTCCAAGCCGCCGAGATCGTTCGAGGCCACGATAAAGATGCCGTTTACGGCTGAGACGCGACCTCGCATTTCGTCGGGCGTCAGCATTTGCACCAACGTGTGGCGGACCACGACGCTGATATTGTCGAACGCGCCGATCATAAGCATCATCAGCACGGAGAGCCAAAATGTTTGTGAAAGGCCGAAAGCGATCGTGGTGACGCCAAAGCCGGCGACCGCCCAAAGGAGCGTCATGCCGGCGTGTCGCAGCGGCGGGCGATGGGCCAAAAACAACGTCATGCCGATTGCGCCGACGGCATCGGCGATTTGGAGCGTGCTGTAGCCCAAGGGGCCAACCGCCAAAATCTTTTCGGCATAGATTGAAAGCAGGTAGGTTGCGCCGCCCACCAGCACGGCGAACAGATCGAGCGTAATGGTGGCCAGAATCAGTTTGGTGCGCCAAACAAAACGAATGCCCGCCAACACGCTCTCCAAAGATAGCGACGTTTTGGCAAAGGCGACGGGTTTGTATCGAATACGGGAAATGGCGACGATTGCGCCAATTCGACAAAGCACGACTACGACGAGAGCGGGTGCGACGCTCTTAAGCGGGTCAATTTTCTGAAGCGCATTCGCCGTCCAAGCAGCGACGGTTGCCGAATTTCCAGCGCCGTGCCAGGCAACGGAAACATTTCGCAGCAAGTCGGGCCAGACGCCGTAGGAGGACGCCAAGAGACCGGCGATGACCGGTCCCGTCACTCGAGCCATGTGAAATACGGAGCTATTCCATGCGACTCCCGTGGGAAATAATTCGGATGGAATCAGATTCGCCAACATGGCTTGCCGCGCGGGACCGCCGACCGCCCAGCCGATGGCGCTGAGAACCAGCATCGCGAAAATCAACTCGATCGAGCCGCCCAACAATGAGGCCGCCAGGACCCCGACCGACGACACGATGCCCAACGAAAAACAAATCGCTATCACGCGCTGACGATTGTAACGATCCGCAATATGTCCGCCGGGAATGGCCAGCAATATCACCGGCAACGCTTGCAGCAATCCCATAATACCCATTGCCAGCGCGGCATGCTTCGCCGAGTAAGCTTTCGCCAAGTAAAGGCTGATTGCGAAAAATTCGACCTGACGCGAAAAGGTAATCAAAAACCAACTGCCGGCGTATTGCCGATAGTTGGCGTTTTTCCAAAGGGCGTAAGGATCGGAATTCGAGACGGAGTCGGGCATGGAAGTGATGATGACGACAATTACTTGGGATCGGTCGGACGCGGCTCGCGATAATTGACGCCCTGGGCTTTCAACCGTTCGAGATGCACTTCGAGCCGGCGGCGGAAATCGGCCCAGTTTTTCAGCTTCGGATCGGTCCAATCGACTTCGGCGGCGGCACACGCCCGCGGATAAGCCATGTATTGCACGTGAGCGAAGTTCGGAAAATATTCCGACCAAAGATTGCCGCCGGCGCCGAGAACGTGTGTCGCCTTGTCGGGCGCGATTTTCGCTGGGATCGGCTCGAACGAATAAACCGTCGCAAGCGGCACAAATCCGCCGATGGCCTTCGGCTCGCCGTCTTTGTTGGCCTGATAATAGTCGAAATAGCAATGCGACGTAGGCGTCATCACGACATCGTGGCCGG